>JAILDL010000091.1 GCA_024689465.1 Lachnospiraceae bacterium | reverse complement strand
TCTTCCATTATACGAAGAATTACATTGCCACATATTTGGGCGAGATCGTGGGAACCGGTGTGATCGGCGGTATGCTGGCATTTCCTGTAGCAACCCTGGTGATGGGGAGAGAAGCGGCCTTATTTACCTATGTGCTGCCGTTCCTGGTCAGCACCATCGGAGGAACCCTGATCGCAGCCATTCTGGTGACCGCTCTGAACCGGACGAAGGTGCTTGCCAGATGAAAACCGTACTGACCATCGCAGGAAGTGATTGCAGCGGCGGCGCAGGGATTCAGGCAGACTTAAAGACCATGCTGGCAAACGGTGTTTATGGGATGAGTGCCATAACGGCTCTGACGGCGCAGAATACCACAGGAGTCTCCGCTATTATGGAAGTTACGCCGGATTTTCTGGGGAAACAGTTGGATATGATCTTTACGGATATTAATCCGGATGCGGTAAAGATCGGCATGGTGGCGGATACGGCCCTGATCCGGGTGATTCGGGAAAAACTGCAGTTTTACAGGGCTGAAAATATCGTGGTGGATCCGGTCATGGTGGCCACCAGTGGGGCGAAGCTGATCGCGGAGGATGCGGTGGAGGCATTGAAAGAGGAATTGTTTCCGTTAGCCTCCGTATTGACGCCTAATATCCCGGAAGCAGAATGTATCTGCGGAAACCAGATCCCGGATATAGAAGCCATGAAGGATGCGGCAAGGCAGATCGGAGCTCGGTTTGGCTGCAGCGTGCTGGTCAAAGGGGGACACAGCATAAACGATGCCACCGATGTCCTCTATGACCGGAAAGAAGGAAACATCCACCTGTTTTCGGGACGTCGGATCAACAATCCCAATACCCACGGGACCGGCTGCACCTTGTCCAGTGCCATCGCTTCCAATCTGGCCAAGGGCCGGGAAATGGAAAAGGAAGGGGAAATGGCGAAAGAGTATATCAGTGGAGCTTTGGAAAGCGGTCTGGATCTTGGAAAGGGCAGCGGTCCACTGGATCATGGATACCGGCTGGGGTAGATGGAACACTTATAAACAAAAGGGAAAGGTAAAAATGAGAGAATACAAGACACAGATGGAGGCTGCGAGAAAGGGGATCGTCACTCCGGAGATGGAGATCGTAGCTAAGAAGGAACACTGGGATGTGAAGGACCTGATGGAAGAAATGGCAAAGGGCAATATCGTGATCCCGGCCAATCCCGGTCACAAGGGCCTTGATCCCAACGGGATCGGCGCGAAGCTTTCTACCAAGATCAATGTCAACCTGGGCGTCAGCCGGGACTGCAAGGATTATGATCTGGAGATGAAAAAGGTGATGAAGGCAGTGGAATTCGGTGCGGAAGCCATCATGGATCTGTCCAGCCACGGAAATACACAGCCCTTCCGTCAGAAGCTTTGCAGCGAATGTCCGGCCATGATCGGTACGGTACCCATCTATGACAGCGTGATCCATTATCAAAGAGATCTGGGAGAACTGACGGCAAAGGATTTCGTAGACGTCGTAAGGCTCCATGCGGAGGATGGTGTGGACTTTGTGACTCTGCACTGCGGCATTACCCGCAAGACCATCGAGCAGATCCGAAACGGAAGCAGAGAGTTAAATATCGTCAGCAGAGGCGGATCTCTGGTCTTTGCCTGGATGGCTATGACCGGAAACGAGAATCCGTTTTATGAGTATTACGATGAGATCCTGGAAATCTGCAGAGAGCATGATGTAACCGTGAGTCTGGGAGATGCCTGCCGTCCCGGATGCCTGGCAGATGCCACCGACGGCGTTCAGTTGGAAGAACTGATCCGCTTGGGAGAACTGACACAGCGGGCATGGAAAAAGGATGTACAGGTGATGGTAGAAGGTCCGGGGCACGTTCCCATGGACCAGATCGCGGCTAATATGAAGGTGCAGCAGACCATTTGTAAAGGAGCACCCTTCTACGTATTAGGACCGTTGGTTACGGATATCGCACCGGGGTATGATCATATCACAGCTGCCATCGGCGGAGCTATTGCGGCGGCAAGCGGAGCGGCGTTTCTTTGTTATGTAACCCCTGCAGAGCATCTGGCTCTGCCCAATGAGCAGGATGTTCACGATGGTATCATTGCCAGCAGGATCGCAGCCCATGCGGCAGATATTGCCA
>JAILDL010000071.1 GCA_024689465.1 Lachnospiraceae bacterium | reverse complement strand
TCATTGGTTTTCTGTACCGGATATACATGGCCGTTTTCCGGGTCGGTCAGTGCCATCTCCTCCGTCTTGGAACCACAGGGGATCACAGCCAGCGCAGGTGCGGTTGCATCACACAGATTAAATACCGCCACATCCCCTTTCTTGCCGGGAAGCGCCTCTGCCAGATCCCGCAGCAGCTCCTGTTCCAGGGCATGTCCTTCCTTGGCCAGGGCTTCATACTCCGCCTTGGAATCTTCATATACTTCCTGAATGGAAGATCCGGGCAAGATATCGTGGAACTGATTCTTCAGAACCGTCTGCCACATACTGCGCAGCATTTCCACGGGATATGTTTTCCCCAGGCAGATCTGTGCCAGGGTGGACAAAAATTCAAGGTTTTCCAGAAGGAACTCCGAGGTACGATTATAGCGCTTGTTCCGGGCCATGGAGGTATAGGTACCTCTGTGGTATTCCAGATACAGCTCTCCTACCCATCTGGGCAGATCTCTGTTTCCGGCCACTTCCTCTTCCAGATGGTGGAAGAAATCATCCACACGGGAAGTCTCCACTCTGGGGCATCCGGGTATACCGCGCTTTAAGCGGATCTCATTCTCCATCATTTCCTCGGTGGGGCCGCCGCCTCCGTCTCCGTATCCGTAAGACATGAGGACCCTGTCGTTGAGATCTTTCTGGGAATACCGCTGCCAGCCGCCTTTTACCTGACAGGGGGTAAGCATACCGTTATACGTGGTGAAATGATCCGTCTGTACATCCCCTTCCACTGCCGGTTTATTTGCATCTCTGGTGGGTACAAAATGGGTCAGTACCATACTTCCGTCGATGCCTTCCCACAGGAAGGTATCATAGGGCATCTTGTTAAACTCATTCCAGCTGATCTTGGTGGTTATGAAATACTTCACATTACAGCCCTTCATGATCTGAGGAAGCGCTTCGGAATAACCGAAAACATCCGGCAGCCATAATGTCTCGCAGGTTTTCCCGAACTCTTCTTTGAAAAACCGCATGCCGTATATAAACTGGCGCACCAGCGATTCTCCCGAAGGAATGTTGCAGTCCGCTTCCACAAACATGGCGCCTTCCGGTTCCCAGCGTCCCTCTTTCACCCGTTGCTTCACCTGTTCATAGATCTCCGGGCAATTCTCCTTTACATAGAGATATTCCTGAGGCTGGCTGTGCATAAAAATATAATCGGGATAGCGTTTCATATAGTCCAGTACCGTAGCAAAGCTTCGCACCACCTTATCCTTGGTGGTTTCCAGCGTCCATAACCAGGCCAGATCGATATGGGTATGTCCCACCGCATTGACCAGCGGCGCTTCCTTCCCGCATTTGGTATCATAGAACTCCCGGTGCAGTACTGCGGATGCCTCATCAACAGACGCAAAAAAGGCCCGGGAGTATTTCTTCCGGAAATCCACCTGGTTGATGGATCGGTTCAGGGCCTTGATAATGGTTATAAATTCCGCAGAGTCCGGCGAGAGCAAACGTGCCGTCTCGTAAGGAACCTTCATATCATAGTAATAATCCCACACACTCCGGTAGCGGATCATCACCTTCAGATCCAGCTGCAGCCGTTCGTTGTGATCTCCTGTAAATGCCAGAAAATAAAGGTCGAAGGTCTCACCTTCCCTGGCATTTTCCGTAAGGATGGTCTTACGATGATTTACGTCCAATCCCTGTACCACCTTACCGTTCATATACACCAGAAACTGAGGATTTAACGCATCCCAGCCGTCTTCACTTCCGGTGGTCACCTGCAGCAATAAGGTCTGCCCCTCATTCTGCGGACGCAGCGCAGGGGTGGTTACCTTGAAACGGAAGGCATAATACTCTCTGTGACCTCCCCACAATCCTTCCCTCTGCAGCTTCTTCCAGTCCGTCCGGTTTTGCAGCTCCGGGTAAGTGGGCCGTGCCTCACATTTCACATATTCCGCTTCCGGAAGGGTAAACAGTTCCTCTTCTGCCAGGCTTTCCAGTTCTTCAATGAGTTTTCCCACTCGTTCTTTGATCAGTATCATAAGCATCCTTTCACTGCGTTAATCGAATTCCGCAATAATCCAGTATCATTTCGCAAAAAATTGCATTGGCCCAGGAAAACCAGGGCCGGGTATATCGGGTGGGATCATCTGCACAGATCCCTTCATGCATCATCCCGCATCCCGCATCGTTCTCTGTGATCATGGTGATCAGCCGGCGTTTCTTATCCCGGTCTGTCTCCGTGATCGCCTGCATGGCAAGGGCAATGTCCCAGACATATCCTGCCGGTGTATGGGGACTTCCGATGCCTTCCAGGGCCTTCCCTTTATAAAAATAAGGATTCTCTTCCGAAAGCATCTTCTCCCGGGTGTTCCGATACCGCGCATCGGTTCCGTCCCTGTAGCCGATATAAGGAATAGATAACAGGCTGGGCAGATTGGCATCGTCCATGATGTTATATTCTCCGAACCCGTCTACTTCGTATGCGTAGAAATCCTTCCCCGGGACCACTGCCAGCTCTTCAATAGCTTGTTCTACCTGCTTTGCCATGGTCCGGGCCTTAATGGCCAGGAAAGCATCCTGGAGCACCTCATCGGCGATCTGTGCCATCTCCTTTAAGGTCACCACCGCCAGCATATTGGAAGGGATCAGATATCCGTACCGGCAGGCATCGTCACTGGGCCGGAACCCGGACCAGATCAGCCCTGTTCCCGGCTTTACCAGTGCCCCTTTTCCCTCTCTGGAAAGAGTATCGGTATGGGGACAGTGAAAGCGTTCAAAATAATAGTCGGAACGGGTCTCGTGATACTGCTCCGTTTCAAACACATCCAGAATGGTATGGGCCGCCCTCACCCATTTTTCCGTAAAGGCTTCCGTATTGCCCGTATTCTTCCAGAACAGATAGGAAAGCTGCATGGGAAAGCACAGGGAATCGATCTCGTATTTGCGTTCCCACAATTCCGGCTTCATCTCCGTACGGTCCTCACTGTAATGGGCCCCCGGTTCACAATTAAAGGCGTTAGCATAAGGATCCAGCAAGATCAGGTCCATCTGTTTATCCAGAAGATCTATGATCAGCTGCCGGATCTTTGGTTCTGCCTGCGCAAACAAGATATAAGGCCGCAGCTGGCAGGACGAATCCCGCAGCCACATGGCCGGAATGTCTCCCGTAATGACAAATACCGAGCCATCCGGAAGCCGCTTTATGGTACGGTCAATGGTATCCCGAATGCAGTTACGGAAAATCTTTCCCA
>JAILDL010000042.1 GCA_024689465.1 Lachnospiraceae bacterium | reverse complement strand
GAATGCTCAGAAAGTATGCCGATTTGCACAGGATGGTATGTCCCAGATCATCAGCAAATATGTTAATTCGATGTCAGATGAATCCTACGCAGAGTGGATCCAATATCTCATTGCAACCGCCGAGCGTGCTGACTTGATGGGTTACTCGGATCACATAGTTCAAGTAATAAAAAAATGAATAAGGAATGTACTGATGCGAGAAGGAATAGCCATCGTAGGATTGAACGGAAGTGGCAAGTCCACGCTTGGACATGCACTGGCGAAGGCACTTAAATTATATGAATATCCATAAAATGAGAAGGGATGATATGGTTGATAGGAAAGTAGCAACGAATCAACGTGGGGATCTGACCACAGTGTTTTTTGTTAGGCATGCACAGTCTTTGCATCCCTGGGAAGATGATAGAACCAGGCCTCTTACCGAGGAAGGTTTGTCAGACCGGAGTCTGTTTCTGGATACGATAAAAAGCATACAGATTGATGCATTTTACTCAAGCCCGTATAAGAGGAGTGTTGATACGATCAAGCCTGCCGCAGATTATTTCGGCATGCCTATAATCACCGATGAAAGATTTCGTGAACGTAAGAACGGTGAATATGGAAATGTCACAGGACAATTGGCCAAGCGATGGAATGATTTTGACTATGCGGAAGAAGGTGGAGAATCTCTCAGGTCTACGCAAACGCGAAATATCAGCGCACTTTTTGATGTACTCGACAGATATGCCGGCAAAAACATTGTAATTGGGACGCATGGAACAGCATTGGGCACGATTCTGAACTATTACGATCCTTCATTTTGTGTGGACGATTTCCTGAGGATCGTCGATTGGATGCCGTATATCATTGAACTGACTTTTGCAGGCCACGACTTAATTCGTAAGAAAGAACTCGGGCATGTGTACAAGGAATACCAAAAATGACTCATAATAGCGAGAAAAAGAAGATCACATTGGTCAAACCGGATTTTGAAGATTTATGGTTCAGAGAAGAATTAATGGCGGATGAAGAAACCATGTCCTATAACGCTAAGTGGGGCGGCACCATTCCATTTCCTAAAGATGAATGGGAGCCCTGGTATGAGGCGTGGGTGAGAAATCCTGTAGCGCACCGTTATTATCGGTACGTAATGAACGTTGAGAATGAATATGTTGGTGAAATAGCATATCACTACGATAAAGCCCGAGATATTTATATCTGTGATGTTATTATTCTTGCCCGATATCGGAATCAGGGATATGGGACGGAGGCATTGCAACAATTGTGTAAAGTTGCAAAAGAGAACGGAATTACTGTGATACATGATGATATTGCAGCGGATAATCCGTCGTATCAGTTATTCTTGAAAAATGGATTTGAAATTGAGTATCAAAACGAAGAAGTTGTGATGGTGAAAAGAAATCTATAGTTATGCAAATTTCTGCATGTTATAATCTCTTTGTTGTCGGCACAAATAAACGATTGAGGCATGCCCTGATCTCCGGGATGCCGGGACTTACGGCCGCAATCTCGTGAAAAATATCAGAAATACCGGGTGGAAAAATGAAAAAGAGCATCAAGTGGGTTTTTGTTGAATTTATCGTACTCATAGCTTTATATGTTTTGGGTCTCACGCTATCCTGTATTTCGACTTCTACCCGGCTTACGGATCGGGCTTCGCAGGCGTTGGAGATTTTGGAAGAGGAAGGCGATTATCCGGTCATATACGGAGATGAAGCGATCAGGATCGATAATTTTACAGATAAAATCATCGTCAGCAACACGCTTATCAATTCGGAACAACCGTTTATTTCAGCCATTTACATGGGCGGATATTTCAGGTACTGGCATGGTTATGTTATGTTCTTAAAACCGCTTTTGTCTTTACTGGGATTAAACCAGATCCGAAAGATCTTAATGGTTTTGTCTTTTTCCATGATGGTCGCCTGCCTGCTTCTTTTGCACAATAAGCTTAAGATCCCGGGGGCTATGGCATTTGCCATGATGTGGATGGACTACTATTCCTCCAAGGTTTCGGGGACGATGCAGTTTTTCTGGCCTTATTTCATTATGTGTTCAGCGATCATCATCCTATGCCTTATCTCCGATAAAGGGGAAAAAGAAAAGGATCTTATTATTCCGATGCTGTTTTTCGGCGCGGGATCATTTGTAAACTTTGTTGATCTTTTGACGTTTCCGCTGGTAACTCTGACCGTTCCGCTTTTGGTCTATCTCCTGATCGAACGGGATACGATCCGCAAAAACCTGATAAGAACCGGCTTTTTAAGTGTTATGTGGGGAGCGGGATACGCACTTACCTGGGTCGTGAAATGGGTGATCAGCGCTCTTTTTATTCCGGGAGAAGTACTTGCGAATATCAAAGAAACGATTTCTTTTCGTATGCAGGGAGACGAGGCGCATCAGATCGACAGACTGTTTGTGCTGCAGGGCAATCTTCAGATGCCGTATTTCCTTCATCATATGAAGATTCTTCTGCCCATTTTGGCAGTTTTGGTCATAGCATATCTGATCGTCGTAAGGGAAAAAGAAACGATTCTTTTTCTGTGCACACTGATCCCGGTGATCTTATATCCGTATATATGGTATGAGTTTTTCTGCAGTCACTCGATCATACATGCTTTCTTTACTTACAGAGCTCAGATGGGCACATCATTTGGTCTTTATTACATAATGGTTTTTCTGATCTGCAAATTGGTGAAAAGATCCGAATGATAACGATATATTGGGGTGAGACATGTATAGCAGGAGACCGGGATCGTGGATAATTGACGGGAAAGTATAGCCGGAAGGCTTTACATAGATGCCGGCCAACCTGTATGATGAATAGGTAGATTACAAAGAAAGTGAGGTGTTCAATCATGGTAAATGGCAAGATAAATATCATATCTGAATATCTGTTGAAGACCTCGGCGTTTCTATTATAAGAATTCTGTTGTACCGTGGTTTGCTTACCGCGGCATTTTTTTGCCAATCCTTCATAGATGTTCATACAAGACTTTTTGTAACGCAGGGATTATGTTTATGGAGGATTCTTATGATTAACCTAAGAAAAATCACAGAAGAAAATTTTATTGAAGCATTTAATTTGAAACTGGGCGCGGGACAGGATGCGTTTGTTTCGCATCCGATCCGAAGCCTTGCACAGGCATATGTTTATCGAAATCAGTGCCAGCCCTTCGGAATCTACAACGATGAAGAAATGGTAGGGTATGTCATGGTAATTTATGATCATGATGTTCCGGAATATGACATCTGGCACATGATGATCGGTGAACAGCATCAGGGGAAAGGCTATGGAAAAGCAGCTCTGGAGAAGGTGTTGTCTTACATAGGATCCAAGCCTTTCGGTGACTCTGACCGGGTAACCCTCACCTGTAATAAGGACAACAAAATAGCGCTCACGCTATATCGCAGTATGGGATTTCGGGAGACCGGTGTAGCATGGGACGATGAACTGGAGCTTTCAAGGGGGTTAAAATGTCCAGAAGAAAATCTGTAAGGCCAATTTATTCCATGTGTGTCCAGCCGTCTTTTATCATTGGTACGAATAATGAGGACGGCTCGGCAAACTTTGCTCCGATCACCTGGGTGAGCGCTACCGGTGAAGGAGATGACACTTACCTCATTGTGATCAGCATGTTCGGGTCGAAACGGACCAAGACAAATGTGCTGAGAAGCGGTATCTTCAGCGCTAACCTGGTGAGCAGGGACATGCTGCCTCTTATGGATCACTTTGGCCTAAAACATGCAAAAGACAGTGATAAGAAGGATATTTCCTACGATGTAGTGCGAGGAGAAGTACTGGATGTTCCTGTTCTGGATGCAAGCAGGTGGGTCTATGAATGCGAAGTGGCCAGAACAGTTGAAACAGGAGAATCCACCACTTTCTTTTGCCACATCCGGAACATTCAGATGGACGAGCGTCTTGAGCCGAAAGATATATTTGATGTGGATCTGATGACACTTGATCCGGTCATTTATTCGGGAAAATATTACAGCCTGGAGAAGTGCCTGGGTAAGATCGGTGATATATCCGCGGAGGGGCTTTCCTGATCGTGCAGTGGCAAAATCGGTTGTCCTGCAATCGTAGAAGCTCCATAATATAGAGATTTTTATTCGTTTTATTTGTTTTGTTCACAAAAGGGAATGGAATGATGAATAAACCCCAAATGATCATTTTTGACTACGGACAAACGCTTGTAGCAGAGGAACCTTTTGACGGGATAAAAGGAACTGTCGCCGTCATGCGGCATGCGGTTGAAAACAAATACAATCTGACCCCTGAGCAGGTTCAGGAAGAGGCGAACAGGATCAATCAGGAACTGAAACGCTTTGACCCTGCGACTAGAGCACAAAATACCGTTGAGATCCCCAATCACATGTTTACAGGCTATTTATATGAGTCTTTGGGTATAAAGATTGACTTATCAGCGGAGGAAATTGATCGCATATTCTGGGATGCAGCTTCGCCCGGGAAACCGACGGAAGGACTTCCGGAGTTTCTGGAGTATCTTTATGAGCATCAGATCCGGACAGCTGTTCTTAGCAATATAACCTACGCAGGTTCGGTTGTTTCGGAACGGATCAACCGCCTTTTCCCCAATAATCATTTTGAATTCATTCTGGCAACCAGTGAGTATCTTTTCCGAAAACCGCATACCAGGATTTTCAAATTGGCGCTGAAAAAAGCAGGCCTTAAACCGGAAGATGCATGGTATGTGGGAGACAATTATGCCTGTGATATCGTTGGTGCGAGAAACACCGGCATGTTTCCCATATGGTATAAGGGAGCTGTGGATTTTGCGCAGGAAGATCATGAAGACGTATTAACGATCATGAGCTGGGAAGAGCTGAAGGATTTACTATGAACATTTATTTTGCCAGGCATGGCCAAACGGATTGGAACATCCTTGGAAAAGTCCAGGGAACCACGGATATTCCCCTGAATGATACCGGGATCAAACAAGCGGAGCAGTTATGTGAGTACTTCGAAACACATGCTATTTCCCTTGAAAAGGTTTATACAAGCCGGCAGACCAGGGCCGTGCAGACTGCGCAGATCGTAAGTGACAGGTTTGGACTTGCATATGAAGCGATTCCCGGGCTGGAAGAAATGAATATGGGCGCATTTGAGGGCCATATCTGGACAGAGATAGAATCCTTATACCCGGAAGAATTAAAGAGATGGAATTCCGATAAAAGGTACGAGAAAACTCCGGGAGGGGAGTCTTACCAGCTTGTCTTGGAAAGAGTATTCCGTGCATTGGAGAATATGATTGGGCGGCATGATCCCTCTTCAGATAAGAACCTGCTTGTTATATCCCATGGGGGTGTCATCATGACACTGATCGCCATTAAGGAAAGCATCCCCTTTGAAGAGGCGCACCTTAAGATAGCAGTCCCCAATGCTACGCCACTGTGTTTCAGCACGGAAGATTTGCGGCGGATCAAAGAGCAGCTTTGATTTGAAGTTAATGAAAACAAAAGCTTTGATCTGAAGCCAATGAGCCGGAAACCTCGCCCCCATTTGGCAGAGATTGATTTTGGGGAAAGAATACTGCTGAAAACTCCTGGCAGATGACTGGGGATTTGACTTCAAATCGATATTTTGTGACTAAGAAGCTCGTTATTAGCTTTCTTAGTCATTTTTTTGGGCATTTGTGAGCTTGCTTCATGATTGGATTTGTCACATTTGTGACTAAGACGACCTAATTCTTGCCTTTTAGTCACTAAATCTTCTTGGAACTTGCCTCTTTTTCTGGACTTTGGCTCTGGAAAAAGCAACAAAAGTGACTAAGCTTTGCTGGATTTGCTTGCTTAGTCACAAATTCCGCTTTTTATGTCTCATCACCCTCTGCATTTCGGCCAAAAAAGTGACTAAAATTGTTGTTTCTTCTCTACTTAGTCAAATTTCATGCATTGGAACATCCATGCCATGTTAAATGCCAAGCCTCGGCGAGTGCAAATCCCCCCTGGCGTGCAAAAAAACCAAGCCACGGCGCCTGCAAATCCCCTGGCGTGCAAAAAAGCCAAGCCTCGGCCCCGCCAGATGCTTGTCAGCGGGCCAAAAAGCAGATCATCGGCCCCGCCAGATGCCTGTCAGCGGGCCAAAAAGCCAATCAATGGCCCCGCTCAATCCCTCAGCGTGCAAAGAAGCCAAGCCTCCGGCTACAGAATCTTATATTTCCACTTGCCGCTGTAATAGCGCACTACAGGGATGATACATCCGCAGGCCCAGGAAAAGGGTGTGGAGATCCAGATGGCGGTAGCACCCCAAAGGGGAGCAAACAGGTAGGCAAAAACGATCTTGCCTGCAAGCTCTGTCATCCCTGCTACCATGCAGGTATTCACATCACCGGCTCCGCGGATCACGTTCTGGTAGCTTTGCATGACGGCACAAATCAGGTAGGCGATACCGATGATGGACAGATATTCGGCGCCTGCAGCCAGAGCTGCCGGATGGGTCTGTTTGTCGATGAACAGAGAGATGATCGCATAACGGAATACATAAGCGCAGATTGCGATAAGGGTCGCACTTGCCAGCATAAGAAGCCTTGATTTAAACAGGGCTTCTTTTATTCTGTCATAATCTTTCTTGCCGATATTCTGGCCGGTAAAGACACACAGGGCATTTCCCACAGAGAGAATGACCTGAATAGCCAGAGAATCCACTTTGGAAGCGGCGACATAGCCGGCCATAACATCCGAGCCGAAGGAGTTGATCAGTCTCTGCACACTGATGCCACCCAGGGAGATCATGCAGGACTGAAAGATAGAGGGGATGGAGGTGCGAACCACCAGCCAGATATTTTGCAAATCCGGGAGAGGGCGCACACGAAAGCCATGGAGCAGGCCGTTTTGGTATACCTTGATCAGGCATAGGAAACCGGAGAGAAACTGGGATATTACGGTAGCATAGGCTGCACCGGCAATACCCGTTTTAAACTGCAGGATAAACAGAAGATCCAGTCCGATGTTCAAAAAAGAGGAGAGGATCAGCGCAATCAGAGGTGTCCTGGAATCACCCACACTGCGCAGGATGGAGGAGGCCCAGTTATAAAGGACTACGCCGCCGGAAAAGGCGAAGGTGATCTGCAGGTAGGTAAGGGAATAGTTAAAAACATTGTCCGGAACTTTGGTCAATTGCAGGAATGTGCCGGACAAAGCATAGCCGATACAGGACATACAGGCAGCCAGGAGCACCATGATATAGGACATGGAAACGATGGTCCGTTCCAGCTTGCGCATGTCCTTGCTGCCAAAACTCTGGGAGATGATCAGACCGCCGCCGTTGCCCATACCCAGGGCGATGCAAAGGGTCAGAAAAGTGATCTGGCCGGTACTGCCTACTCCCGCCAGGGCATCGGGGCCCAGAAAACGGGAGATGATCAGCGTGTCCATGACAGAGTATAACTGCTGAAAAATGCTGGAGATCAGCATGGGCACGGCAAAGCCGATTATGGAATTCATGATCTTGCCGGTAGTCATATCTTTCATACGTTGATGGTATACCATTTCAACGCCCGCAGAGTCAATGGAAAAAACAGGGGATTTCCTGCGTCTTCTGATATGGTATGATGAAAACGGAGTAGAAAAAAGAATGTAGAGGAACCTGCTGTATGAAATTGCGACTGAAAAAGGTGCAACAGATACTGAAAAAGCTTGGCGCATTTACGATCTTTGCCTTACTGGCATGGCTGCTGCTCTTTGCAGGGATTGCATTTATGGCCTTTCGGGGACGATATCAGGATGAAGTAAGCAGCATCTCCCAGGAGATGAATATTGCTTCCATGCAAACGGGGATCCGTTTCCGGGAATATCTGAGCGATATCGAGATCCGATTTGCCTGTGTGGCCGAAGGTGTTAAGGAAAAGGCACTGGAAAACGCCACCGATGAGCAGATACAGGATTATTTCAGCAGAAGCACGGAATCCATGAATGGGTTTGACGAAGACAGTGCCTTTGACTTTTACGGAGTCGTGAACGAAAAGGCATTCGACGGACTGGAATGGTTTCCGGAAGAAGAGAAGTATTGGGAAGACCGTCCCTGGTATACTGTGGCGCTGGAAGGGGAAGGGCGCAGGATGTATTCCATGCCCTATATTGATAAACGTACCGGCAATTATGTGGTGACGATCTCCCAGGAACTATCGGATGGGGATGTACTGGCTCTGGATATCAATATTGACCTGATCCATCGGATGACCCGGGAAGACATGCCGGACGATGCCCATAAGACCGTGATCGTGCTGGATCAAAACGGCATTGTGGTAGCACACACCGACCGGGAGAAGATTGGCATCAATTACGGAGAAGAAACCGACAACCTGGATGCAAAGATTTATGAAACCTGGACGAAAAACCAGGATAAAGGGATGCCAGCCATCTTTTTGTATGGAAAGCATACCTACATTGTAGGCGCCTATAAGATCAATGATCTGTGGACGGCACTAACGGTAATGGATGCGGACAGCCGGATCAACGAGTTGTTTGTCCTTTTGCGGAATGCCTTCGGGTTCAGCATTCTGGGATCGATCCTGATGATCGTTACCCTGGTGACCATTGCTTCCGGGAAGATCAAGGCAGATGAGCTTTATGAAAATCTGATCACCTTGTCCAATTCCTATCTGTCCATGCATGTCATCGATCTGGAATTTGATACCTTCCAGGAGATCAACTGTACCGATACGCGCTTAAAGGGTTCGATCGGTCGATCCGGTGATCATGCAGATGAGACCCTGAAAAAGGTGGCACAGAGTTTCTGTGCGGAACGATCCGTGGATGCAGTACTTGCTTTTGTGGACCTGAAGACGCTGCCGGAGAGATTATGGGATGAGGATTATATCACCATCGAGTTTCTCAGCAAAGAACAGCACTGGATGCGTGGTCGTTTCATCGTAGCGGAGCGCCAAAAGGACAGACGGGCGAAAAGCGTGATCTGGTCCGTTCGTTCCATTGATACGGAAAAACGGGAGCAGGACCGTCTGCAATATCTGGCGGATACGGACAACCTGACGGGCATTTTAAACAGAGGAAGCGGAGAGGCACGGATCTCGGAACGGATCAACGAAATGGAAGGGATCTTTATCCTGCTGGATGTGGATCATTTTAAGACCATCAATGACAAGTACGGTCACCGCACCGGTGATAAGGTGCTGATCGCCGTGGCCAACAGTCTGAAAAACTCTTTCCGGGAAAACGACATCGTCATGCGCCTTGGAGGCGATGAATTTGTAGCCTTTGCAGGCAAAGTGGGAACAAAAGAAGGAGCAGATCGGATCATCCGGCGTCTGTTTGATAACATCAGTAAGATCCAGATCTCAGGGGCACCTTACCTGCAGGTAAATATCAGTGTGGGTGTAACCTATTCCAATCCGGATGCAAGGCCGCTGTTTAAGGATATTTATAAACGGGCGGATGCAGGAACCTATGAAAGTAAGAAAACCTTGGGAAATATGGTAACGTATGACGATAGTTTCCCGGCATAGAACATAAGAAGAATAAAGGATGCTTTTTCATAGCGAATAATCTATCATGGATATATTGCGATGGAAAGGAATCACTAGAAGCAGAACTACATGAAACAAAATGAAACCGTCTATACGTTAACACATACATTGATGCTGCTTGCAGCATCTTTTTTATGGGGAACCACCTTTGTGGCCCAGAGCATCGGAGCCCGTTACGTGGGGGCCGGAACCTACCTGGCAGTACGGACTTATATGGGGATCCTGTTTTTATTGCCCTTTGTGCTGATCCGGGACCGGCAGCAGTACCTGCCGTATAAAGGAGAACCGGAAAAACGAAAAGAAAAGCGCAGACAGGAAAGAAAGAATTTCCTCCTGGGCGGCTGTATCGCCGGCTTCTTCCTCTTTATGGGAAGCTTTACCCAGCAGATCGGTATTGCCTACACCAGCGTTGCCAAGGCCAGTTTTCTCACGGCTCTGTATGTGGTGCTGGTGCCCATCATTGCCCTCTTTTTCGGGAAAAAGCAGGATGTGAAGCTGTGGATCTGCGTGCTCCTGGCGGTGGCAGGACTGTACCTGCTGTGTATGACGGAAAGCTTTTCTCTGGAAAAAGGAGATGCCCTGATGCTGGCTGCAGCCCTGGCTTTTTCCGGACAGATCCTGGCAGTGGACCACTTTTCCGTTAAGATCGATCCGGTGAAACTGACCTTTGCTGAATTTATCATAGAAGGCATTCTCGCAACCATTCCCATGCTGGTCATGGAAAAACCGGATCTTACATCCATCCTGCAGGCGCTGCCTGCCATCGCCTATGCCGGGATCTTCAGCAGCGGAATCGCTTACACCCTGCAGTCCCTGGGCCAGAAGAACTTAAACCCCGCCATTGCTTCCATTGCCATGTGCCTGGAGAGTGTATTCGGGACCCTGGCCGGCTGGGTGATCTTAAACCAGACCCTGACCATGCGGGAAACCTTTGGCTGCATCCTGATGTTCCTTGCAATCATCCTGACGCAGATTCCGATTTGCCATAAAATTCGAAAAAAATAGATTTATTTTTAAAAATTTTTCAAAAATGCTGAACCGTTTTTGAATTGTGCGGCGTCTTTATATATGTATAAGACAACTGAGGGGTTGTATATACTAGTGTAAAGGGGAATGCCCGCAACAACGAGCCCATTTTCACAGATCGTGGAAATGAGCTCTTTTTTATTGGTTCATGTCCACCAGCCCTTATGAGGAAGGAAGAAAAGGAAAAATGAGCAGAGGAAAGAAACAGATCAATCGGATCCTGGCAATCGTTCTCTCATTGGTTCTGTCCGTAGCAACCTTTTATGGTGATTACGCACTGACCCATGCGGAAGAAGTTGCCCAGACACAGGAAGATGCACCTGCTGAAACCGTAGCAGAGACGCAGGCTCCTGCAGCAGAAACGACGGTCAATGACAATGACACCGCCGCAAATGCAGGCAGTGACGCTGTGATCGTTGCAGATGCACCTGCAGCTGAAACAGTTGCTGCTACAGAAGAAGCAGATGCTGCTTCTGACGACGAAGAGGCAGATGCTGCTGAAGCGGATGCAGAGGAAGATGCGGCTGAAGCAGATGCAGACGAAGCGGATGCTGACGAAGACGCTGATGCAGCAGATGCGGACGAAGCAGATGCAGACGAAGACGCTGATGCAGCAGATGCAGACGAAGCAGATGCAGACGAAGATGCTGAAGCAGATGATGCGGATGAAGCAGATGCTGTAGAGACAGAAGAGACTGAGGAGACTGAAGAGACTGAAGAAACCGAAGAGACCGAAGTAGAAGACATCTCCGGTAATGATGTTTCCGATAATGATGTTTCCGATAATGATATCGAAGAGGAAGAAGTAAGCAAGCCTGCCTTCAGCTTCTCCATTACATTAGGGGATGTAACGGTCAGCCTGGCTGCTCCCGAAGGCGTTCTGGAAGAAGGCACCACAGCTAGTGTAACGGAGGTTACATCTCAGGTTGCTGCCAATTTGGAAAATCAGGTTACCGAAGATGTCGTGGAAGTGATCGCTTACGATATCAACCTTTATAAAGCAGACGGCAGTCTGTATGACAACAGTTGGGCAGAAGACGGAAAGGTATCCGTAGTCTTCTCCGGAAACAAGATCCAGCAGAAGTCCCAGGAAGCAGATGCTGTATCTGTTTACCATACCGACTCGGTTGGTAATATCCAGAGCACAGAAGCCAGCGTATCCGTAGAGGGCGATCAGTCTGTAGGTTCCGTAGGATTTGCAGCAGAGCATTTCTCTACTTATACTTTGGTATTTACGGGAAAATACTATCCGCAGGGCCTCAGATGGAAGGTTTCTATAGTAGACGAAAACTTTAATAGCATCGATAAGGGAATAACAGCGATTGATGACCTGAAAATAGGAGAAGATTATTTCCCTGATCAGGTTGCACCAAAGGTTGCCGGATATACCTTCGTACGGGCAGAGTTCCGCAGAGATGGAAAAATCAGGACAGGCGATATTTCTATTCTTCACATAAAAGATAACCTGCAGAGCTCCGGATTCAGTGTAACGGAAGATCCGAATACGTTTTCTCTTGCGTGGTATGCAGAAAAGAATGTTTACTTCGTATACCGCAAGGCCGGCGCGCTTGTTAAGGTAAAGCTCTTCGCCAACGGCGGACGTTTTGCTGACGGTTTCATCGTAAAGGATATTGAACTTACCGGTGATGCAGATACTACCATTAAGTATGATGACCTAACGAATTTCCAGCCCCAGGCTCCTTCTGCAAAGGCAAAGTTTAACGGCTGGAGTTATCTCCATGCAGACAGCGGCGACAATGCCTATGCATTGTTCAATGGCGGTTCCTTAAAACTGAAGGATGCGATCTACAACGACGGTACCGAGACCCGCGATACCTATCGTCTGTATGCAAATTGGAGCGTAAACGGCTCCGCAGCAGACAGCGCTGTAGGAAGTGATATCATAGACGGAACCATTACCACCAATAAGACCGCAGATTGGGTGGATAAGGCAAACGGTATCGCAAAGGTTACCTTTACCGTATCCGGTACTCCTGCTGTAAAGGGCTCTGATGTAGTGATCATTCTGGATAATTCCATCAGTATGGTTTACGAATCCAAGACCAATCCGACCATGGGCGGAAGAGATGACCGTCTGGCACCTTCTGTAAATGCCGTAAACGACGCCATCGATGCACTCCTTGGAAACAACAATTCCTACAATAACCGCGTTGCATACATTCCTTTTAACGGGGAAGTAAAAGACGAATACACCAGCAAGGGATTCCACACCGATGCTGCTTACCTGAAGGCCGTTGTATCCAACGTTCATCCCGGTAGCGGTACGGATTACAATAATCCTTTAAGAAAGGCTGTTGAGTACTTTAAGGGATCCAAGCGCTCCAAGTACATCATCTTTATCACAGACGGTAACCCTACCAAGACCATAGATAACGCAGTGGTTAAGCAGTGCAAGGATAACAGCATCACCATTATCCCGGTAGGTATCAACCTGCAGAACACCACAGAACTGGCAAAGATCCAGAATGGTAAGTCTCTGTACAACCTTGCTTCTGCAAGTGAAATGAACAAGACCCTTTCCGAGATCACCCAGGAGATCATGAACACCGCTTCCGGTGCCGTGATCGTGGATGAAGCCTCCACATACTTTGATCTGTCTGCTTATGAAAACGCATATTACAACGTATACGATAGTGGCTGCACCGTTTCCATCAAGGGAAATAAAGCAACCATCACCGTAGGCGATATCACCACCAAGACCAAGAAGGTGGATCTGTACCTGAAACTGAAGTCTGATTATATGACCAAGTCCGGTACCTATCCCACCAACAAAGCAGCTACGATCACCGCAACCTATGCCAGTGGCAAGGGCTACACCGATACTTATAAGAAGCCGGAACTGACCAGAAACGTATACAGTGTTACCTACAAGCTGACCGGAAAGGATCAGCCGCATGTTACCCTGCCTGCAGAGGCTTACTACGTGGACGGACAGAGCGTATCCGTTACTTCTGCTCCTGCTGTGACCAATTATGAATTTGGCGGTTGGTATAAGGGAACTGTGAAAGCAGGTACTTCCTTTACCATGCCTGCAGAGGATGTGGAACTGACCGGTACCTATAATAAGCTGACCACCGATTATACCATCGTGGTAAAACAGCAGAACAGCCTGGTAAACGGTACTTATACACAGGTTAAGAACGTAACCGTAGAAGACGCAATCATTGACAGTACTGTTACCTTACAGCAGGCTCTGACCAAGGCCGGTTACACGGTACCCGAAAACTACTACCATGTAAATGCCAATACTGTTCAGAGTATCACCATCGCCAAGGGCGTTTCCTATGAAATCCTGGTGGATCTGGATACCAGGACCATCACTCTGGATCCTGCCGGCGGAGCAATTAACAGCACCGTAAACAACTATGTGCTGGCTACTTATTACAATGGAAAGGATGCCATCTACAGCGCAAAGCAGGACGGCAAGGGTGTGATCACTTATGCGATCACCACCGCTTCCTTCGTTCTTCCTTACGCATCCTCCAACAGCGGAATGACCTTCCGCGGCTGGAAGAAGAGTGGCGATCTGCTTTCCCTGTTTGCAGGTATCAACAAGGATGTGACCATCGATCCTTCCAAGAGCTTTGAGAACCACACTTATGTTGCAAAGTGGATGGCTTCGGAAGATGCTTCCTATTATGTAGTCCTTCCGGGCGTAACTTATCCCGATGACCTGCAAGCAGAAGCAACCATTTTAAAGAATGACCAGAAGGCAGTGACCGATCAGGGTGCTATCTTTACCGGTAGCATTGCAACCTCCGCCATGAGTCAGGATCTGGTAGATACCTACAAGTCCCTGACCGGCACAAGTGCAGAGATTGAGAGTTATCTGGCTGCACCGACCTTTAATGACAATGTGATCACAGAGAACGGCGTTCAGAAGCTGGTGGTTCTGGGTAGCGACGGCTACTATTACAGTGCCAAGGTTTCCGATATCAAGTGGCATGTAGTAAAGAACCTGAAGGATAGCTGGCGGGTAGAAGGCCATGTGACCTGGACCAAGGGGGATGGCGCTTCTCATAAGATC
>JAILDL010000114.1 GCA_024689465.1 Lachnospiraceae bacterium | reverse complement strand
CTTTACCAGAGACATCGCATTGCTTACTCCCAAGGGCGTGATCTTAAACCGTTTTGCCATGTATTTTCATCAGGGAGAAACGAAGCTTGCCCAGGACTTTTTTAACAAGCTGGGAATCCCCATCATCGGAGCGATCCAGGGAAAGGGCACCATGGAGGGCGGATCCTTTAGTCTTTTGGATCCCCATACCGCCATCGTCGGCCGTTCCGTACGGGTCAACGACGAAGGCATCGAGCAGCTGAGGCACCTCTTATCCTATCAGGACATCGACCTGATCGTGCTGGATATGCCTGCTTATTACATCCATCTGGACGAAGCCTTTGTCCCGGTGGATAAAAACAAAGTCCTTTGCAGCACCTTTATCCTTCCCTTCTGGTTCCTTAAGATGCTGAAGGAGCGGGGATGTGAGATCATTGAGGCAGACCGGGACGATCCGTTTCTTACCAATAACTGTCTCGCCATTTCGCCGGGCAAGGTCCTGTTTCCGGCCATCGGCGTAAACACCAGGAAAAACCTGGAAAAAGCCGGCGTGGAAGTGCTGCCGGTGGACGTATCGGAGATCAATAAGCTGGGCGGAGGCATCCACTGCGCGACGCTGCCGCTCTTGCGGGAAAGCATATAAGGAGGGATGGATATGGGAGAAAAAGCAAGATATATCGTGACGATCAACCGGCAGTTCGGTTCGCTGGGACGACCCATTGCAAGGATGCTCTCGGAGAGGCTGGGGATCAACTATTACGACCGGGACATCGTGGATCAGACGGCGAAAAAGATGAACATGCCGGTGTCGGAGATCAGTGAACTGGAAGAGTCGGCACGTACAGGCTTTTTCAGTATGAAATATCCCCTGGGCATGGGCACTACGGATGTGCAGGATAAGATCTTCAAAGAGCAGAAGATGCTGATCGAGAACATTGCAGGAAAGGAAAGCTGCATTCTGGTAGGACGGTGCGCCGATGCCATATTAAAGGACTATCCCAATCTGATCCGGATCTTTATCTATGCACCGAAAAAGGAGCGGATGAAGGTCTGCATCAAAGATTTCCAGATGTCCGAGGGAGAAGCGAAACGCATGATCCTGGAAGTGGACAAAGCCAGAGACCGGTATCATAAGCAATATGCAGGCTACCTGCCGGGGGATCTTAATTATGTCAATCTGGCAGTAGACAGCTCTTTCCTGGGCGTGGAAGGAACGGTGGATTTTCTGGAAAGCTACATCCGGAAAGCACTGGAGAAGAAAACCAAATAAGAAAACGAAGGCGTTTGTTTTCCGAAGAGTCGGAAGCAGGCGCCTTTTTTGTGAGGGAAATGGTATGGAAGAAAAGAGCATTATCTCGATCCGGAAGCTGACAAAAAACTATGGATCCGCCTCTGTCCTTAAGGGGATCGATCTGGAAGTCCAAAAGGGCGAAGTGGTAGCGGTGATCGGACCTTCCGGTTCCGGAAAAAGCACGATGCTGCGCTGTATCAATGCGATGGAACAACTTTCCGGAGGGGACATCCTTCTAAACGGCGAAAGCATCCGGCAGATGAAAAAGCTGCCCAGGCTCCGGCAGAAAGTGGGAATGGTTTTTCAGCATTTTAATCTGTTTCCCCATATGACGGTCCTGAAAAATGTGATGTACGCGCCGGTGACGGTGCGGGGAGAATTAAAACCCAAGGCGGAGGAATACGCCATGGAACTGCTGAAAAAGGTGGGCATGTATGAAAAAAGAGACGCCTATCCTGCTACATTGTCCGGAGGACAAAAGCAGCGGGTTGCCATCGCAAGAGCACTGGCCATGAAACCGGAGGTCCTCTTATTTGATGAACCCACATCGGCGCTGGATCCGGAAATGGTTGGCGAAGTCCTGACGGTTATGAAGCAGCTTGCCAAAACCGGCATGACCATGATCGTGGTGACCCATGAGATGGGGTTTGCCAGAGAGGTGGCGGATAAGGTGGTCTTCATGGACGAGGGGATCGTGATGGAATCGGGCAGTCCCCAACAGGTATTTGAAGAAACCGAAAACGAAAGGGTAAAAGCGTTTCTGGCAAAGATGCTTTGAGGGTGAATGAGATGAGTGAACTGATCCATGTAGCAGTCAAATACAGGGCGCTTCTTCTAAACGGCGCAAGGGTAACCTTGATCGTGTCGTTGCTGACGATCCTGTTTGGTCTGTTTTTCGGAGTCCTGATGGCGTTTCTTAAGATGAGCAAGGTAAAGGCGCTCCGGGCACTGGCCAATATTTATGTGGAATTTATACGGGGGACACCGGTGCTGGTACAGATCTTTCTGGTGTATTACGGACTTCCCCTGATGGGCGTGGAGATCCCCAGCATCGTGGTGGCAGGGTTTGACATTTCCCGGATCCTGTCGGGAACTCTGGCGCTGGTGATCAATACCACCGCTTATGTGTGCGAGATCGTACGAGGCGGTATCGAATCCATTGATTATGGACAGACAGAAGGTGCATTGGCACTGGGCATGAGTCCTGCCAGAGCCATGATGGCCATCGTCTTTCCCCAGGCCATGAAAAATATCCTGCCCTCCCTGGGCAATGAATTTATTACCATCATCAAGACCTCATCCCAGATCTCCGTGATCGGGATCGCCGATCTGATGTATACCGCTGACACCATCCGCGGTATCAGCTTTAAGCCCATGGAGCCGCTGATCATTGTGGCCCTGATCTATTTTCTGATGACCTTTGTGATCTCCTTTATGCTGCGTCAGGCAGAAAAGAGGATGAGAAAAGGCTATGCAAGATAAGGTTGTTGCATGCCCGGCATGTATCAATAAATAAAACGCCGTAACAGGCAAACAGGAGGAGAACTATGAAGAAAAAAATCTTGTCACTGGTGCTGATGGCAGCACTTACCCTGGGAACGTTATCCGGTTGCGGAAGCGCTGCAACGGAAAAGAAGAGTATTCCGGAAGAAACAACGGCTGCGGCAGCTCCCGCAGAAGCGGAACCGGCAGAAGCAGTGGAAGAAGCCCCTGCGGAAACCGCAGAAGCTGCAGAAGAAGCACCGGCAGGAGAAGTTCTTGCAAGGATCAAAGAGACCGGCAAGCTGGTGGTAGGAACCGCATCCGGCTATCCCCCTTATGAATTTGTAGACATCACTTCCGCAGACCAGAAGGTGATCGGTATCGATATGGCACTGGCAGAGGCGATCGCAGAAGCCTTAGGCGCAGAGCTGGTCATCGAAGACATGAACTTTTCTTCTCTGCTGGCTTCTCTGCCGGCCAAGAAGATCGACCTGGCCATCGCCGGTATCGCTCCTACAGATGAGCGGAAAGAGACCATGGACTTTTCCGACAGCTATCTGTTTGCAGAGCAGTCCTTCCTGATCTTAAAGTCCCGTGCGGAGGAACTTGCCAGTGCAGAAGCCTTTAACGGACAGCCTCTGGCAGCTCAGAAAGCCACCACACAGGAAAGAGTCTGCCAGGATCTGTATCCCGACAGCCAGCTGGTATCTCTGGATAAGGTTCCCGATTGCATCATGGAGTTAAAGAGCGGCAAGGTAGCCGGTGTATGCATCGAGAGTATCGTCGGCCAGCAGTATGTCTTATCCGATGAGGAGCTGACCTTCTCTGCCGCAGATCTGGGAATCAAGAAGGAAACCGCCATCGCCCTGGAAAAGGGAAATGAAGATCTGCTGGAGATCATCAACCAGGTGATCGCAGATAAGATGGCAGACGGAAGCTTTGATACCTGGATCCACGATTACAGTGAGATCGCAGCAAGTAATGCAGGAAACTGAGAAAAACTCTCTCCGGACAGCAAGGATATACGCAGCATGAAGAAACTCATATACTACAATGCCGCATCGGATCTGGAATATGAAAAACAGCTTCTGAAACAGTGGGGCATCACCGATCTTACACTGGAATGTGTAAACGAGACGGACCCAAAGAGGATCACAGACGATCTGCGGGATGCAGACGGAGCCGTGGTGATCTATGACCGCATCGATAAAGAGGTGCTGACTGCCTGCAGAAGATTAAAATGCGTATCGGTCCCTTCCATCGGGTATAACAACCTGGATGTGGAAGCTGCTACTTCCCTGGGGGTATGTATGACCCATGCCCCCGGGTACTGTGAAGAAGAGGTGGCAGAGCATACCGTTGGGCTATTACTGAGCCTGATCCGTAAGATCCCATATTATGACAGAAATGTCAGAAAAGGAATCTGGGATCCTGCGATGGGATATCCGGTCTATCGGCTACGGGGGAAGATCTTCGGAATGGTCTTTTTTGGCCATATCCCCCGGCTGGTAGCCCCGGTGGTACAGGCCCTGGGGATGAATGTCCTGGTGTATGCACCGACCAAGACCAGAGAAGAGCTGCAGGCGTTTGGCTGCGAAAAAGCAGACACCCTGGAAGAACTTTTTGAAACTTCGGATGTCATATCCCTCCATTGTCCTTTGATCCGGGGCGTCACCGAACATCTGGTGGATGAGAACCTTCTTGGAAAGATGAAGGAGAGTGCATTTCTCATCAATACCTCCAGAGGGGAAGTCGTGGATGAAAAGGCACTGGTAAAGGCACTAAAGGAGCATTGGATCCGCGGGGCAGCGGTGGATGTGATCGAAAATGAACAAAAGGCAGAGAGCGAACTGTTTTCTCTGGAAGACAATACGGTGATCACACCCCACGCCGCGTTTTTATCCGAAGATTCGCTGCTCCGGGTAAGAGAGATGGTCCTGCAGCAGCAGATCCAGTGTCTCATAGCAGGAAAGAGGCCGGACCATCTGATCAATCCGGATGTAAAGAAGATCCGGGAAGAATGAATATGAAGGAGGACAAGATCCATATGAAAGACAGAAAGAAAGGAATGATCCGCAAAAGACGGATGATCGCTCTGTTTGCAGCGATGACTTTAACCGCGTTTTCCTTGGGAGGCTGCGGAAAGAAGGAAGCGGATTCTCTTACGGTAGAAGCCGGAAAGCTTTCCGTTGGGTTGGAGATCGGCTACCCGCCCATGGAATATTTTGACGAAGACGGCGCAACGCCCATTGGTTTTGATGTGGAGCTGGCAGCAGCGCTTGCAGATGAGCTGGGACTTTCCCTGAACCTGGTAGATACCGCCTGGGACGGCATCTTTGCAGGCGTTGATGCGAAAAAATACGATGTGATCATTTCCTGTGTCAGCTATACCGCCGACCGGGATCAGAACTACGCACTGACCAAGCCCTATATCGCCAATGCACCGGTACTGGTGGTACCC
>JAILDL010000187.1 GCA_024689465.1 Lachnospiraceae bacterium | reverse complement strand
AGGCACAAAAAAGGCCCGAACCGGACAGGCTTCAGTTACGTGCCAAAGCAAATGTCCGATCCGGGCCTTACTTATTCAGCGGATCTACCCTTTCACAGCGCTGGAGGCTACGCCTGCCACAAACTGCTTCTGGAAGATCACATACACGATGATGACCGGGATCACGGAGATGCAGGCTGCTGCAAACAGCGGACCGTAATCCGTCTGATACTGGCCGTTGAAGAGCTTCAGGCCAACGGACAGCAGCTGCTTCTTGGAATCCGTAATGATCAGATAGGGCCACAGGTAGTCTTCCCAAGACCACAGGAACTGAAAGATCGCTATGGAAGAGATCCCGTTTTTCACAAGGGGGAATACGATCCTGTGGAGGATGTAAAATTCATTGGCCCCATCGATCCGGGCGGCCTCCAGGATCTCATCCGGCACCCCGGAGATGCTCTGCCGCATCATGAAGATGCCGAAGCTGGAAAACATGGCCGGTACGATGATCGCCGTGTAGCTTCCCAGCCAGCCGAAGGCCTTCACCATGGTATAGCGGGGGATGATGGTCACTGCCCAGGGAAGCATCATGGTTCCCAGAACGATGGCAAAGAACACATCTCTGCCCCGAAACTTATACTTGCATAAAACAAATCCGCATACCGTACTGGTATAGATCACGCATAAGGTGATGAGCGCGGAGGTCTTCAGGGAATTCCAGAAAAACCGGAGAAAGTTAAACTGGCCCTTCATTTTTACATAATTGTCAAAGATCCATTCCTTGGGAAACAAGGTCTGGCGGATGGCCAGGATCTCCTTGTTGGCCTTAAAGGAGGACAGGATCATCCAGACAAACGGCATCGCCGAAACAAACACCATGATGATCAGGAATGCATAGATCAGGGTTTTCCAAATATGTCTCTTCATCTCTATGCCGCCTTTCCTGCCTGGATCTTAAAGGATATTGCCGTCGCCACTGCCGTAAAGACAAACAGCACGAAACTCATGGCTGAAGCAGATCCGAAGCTGAACTTCACAAAGGCCTCGTTGTAGATCAGATAGGAGGTCAGGTACGTGGACGTTCCCGGTCCGCCTTCTGTCAGGACCAGCACCTGCACATAGGCCTGGAGATAGGAAATAATGGAGGCGACGATGATCAGCAATGTTGTCGGGCGGAGCAGGGGCAGTACAACGCTTTTTAAAAGTTGCAGCCCGTTGCAGCCATCTACCTTTGCCGCCTCCAGAACTTCTTCGGATAACCCCATGAGTCCTGCCATATACAGGACCACTGCATAGCCAAAATCCTTCCACACCGTCATGATCATCACCGCCAGCAGGGCAGTGTTCTTGTTTTTCAGCCAGTTAACGGAAAGACCCAGCAGTGTGTTGATCAGACCCACCTTCGGTTCATACATGAACTTCCAGATGAAGGTCACGGCCACCAGGGGTGCGATGACCGGCATATAGTACATGGTCAGAAAGAAATTCTTTCCCCGTACCGTTTTGGAATAAATGGCGTAGGCACACAGAAAGCCAAGGAGCGCTCTGAAAAATACCACCACGGCACAAAAGAGCAGGGTGTTTTTCACCGAGAGCCAGAAGGTCTCGTTGGAAAGAAGCGCCACATAGTTGGAAACTCCCACTTTCACATACTTTCCGTTCATCGGGTTCCAGTCGTGGAAGCTTCCCACAAAGGCCATTCCGATGGGTACGATAAAAAATGTGATATAAAACGCCAGCATGCAAAACATGGTGATATTTCTGAGCCAGACCTCACTTCTGGGCTGCAGGGGGCGTTTTTGAAACAATTGCAGACGGCTGCGGGCCATAAGCCATTCCTCCGTTAATCCTTACCGATTATTTTCTGGGTGTGTAAGCATCCTCACACGCCGTGAAGTCCATTCCTGCCAGATCCGCATTGATCTTATCCTCTGCGGTCTGCAGTGCCGTGCGGATATCCACACCGTTGTAAAGGATCTCTTCTCCTGCTTCTGCCAGATAGGTCTCAAAGAAGGAAGGCAGCGCGCCGGGGAATACATACTGATCCACGGTATCCTTCAGGCAGTACAGAGCGGCATTCTGCTCCAGTGCAGGGTCGTTTGCCAGGCTCTTCTTGGTGGGGAATACACTCTGTCCCAGTGCCAGATTCAGTAAAGACTCGTTGTCTGCCAACAGGAACTTTACGATATCCTGTGCCACTGCGATCTGTGCAGGATCCGCATTCTTGTTGATACCGAAGGTGGACTCGGTATTGGAACGGTTGTAGGCATAGATGTTGTTCTTATCAAATACGGGCACCTGGAATACACCAAAGTTGATGTCCGGGAAGTTTGCCTTCATATAATCGTTGAGCCATCCCCAGGAGGAAACCATGGCGGTCTGGCCGGTTGCAAAGCTTACGATGGAATCTTCACAGAAATCCGCTTCGCCCACTTCGTAAACGTTGTAAGCATCCAGCAGCATCTGCATTACCTTTACTTCCGCATCGTTGTTGATGGTCACAGTCTTCATATCATCGTTGAACATGTTCTGTCCCAGCTGATACTGAATGCCCATCAGGTAATTGCTGTTGATGTAGTTGTTAAATTCAAAGCCGGCCTGGATCAGCTGTCCGTCTTCCCGGATGGTCAGTTTCTTGGCCACTTCAAAGAACTCGTCCCAGGTTTCGGGGATATCTGCTTCGGTCAGACCTGCTGCCTCCCACATATCCTTGTTGTAGAAGATGGATCCGGTCATCACGCCGGTATCCAGGTAGTAAACCTGTCCGTCGATCACGTGAGGCTCTACGTTGTTAAAGTCTGCCCGGATGTCCTCCAGAGGGATATCATAGGGTGCCAGATTTTTGATCACGCTGTCGTGGTAGGAAATGTGCATGTTAAACAAGGTAGGACCATCTGCACCTTCCAGAGCCAGTGGCAGTTTTACCCAGTAATCATCATATGGATTGTTGATGGTATTGATGGTGACATTGGGATGGATGGCCATATACTTGTCCATCACGCTCTGCCACAGTTCATCGCTGGTCCACAGCCAGTAGTCAATGGAAATAGGCTCCCCGTTGTTTACGGGAACCGTGGGATCGTACTTGATGGTATCCCCAAAGGCCTGATCCGAAACAGTGGCTGTATCGGCTGTCGTTTCCGAGCTTGCGCTGTCCGCAGTAGCCGTATCCGCTGCAGCCTGTGTCTGGACCGTATCCGCGGTATCCTCAGGCGCAGCACTTCCCGCCTGATCGCCGCACGCACAAAGTCCCAATACCATGGTGCATGCCAACAGTACACTTAATAATTTCTTTTTCATAGTAACCCTCCATTCATTCTATAAGTTGAAGCACTGCGCTTTAACTTTCCTTTGCTGTGATCAGAAAGAGCAGGGAAGCAAAATCCCCTTTCTTCGTAAACTCCTTCCGATCCACCGGAATGCCGATCTGCATGATCTCGGTTCCGTACATTTCGTAAACCTTGTCCTCGTAGGACACCCGGTAAAACAGATCCGGATCCAGACCCGCCAGCTTTACCTTGATCCAGGGCCCGTTTGCCACATTGAGCACCTGATAATAGGCGGCAATGGCCTCCTTTTTCTCAGGTCCTGTGACGATCCAGCTGGTCACATTGCCTTCAAAGGGGCTGCGGATACGGAGAAACTCTCCAAACTGGAACAGCCTCCGATTTTTCTTATAAAAGGCGATCTGCTCCTTCACCGTCTTAAGCTCCTCCTCGGAGAGCTTATTCAGATCCAGCTCATAACCGAAGGCTCCAAAGAATGCCACATTCGCTCTGGTCTCAATGGATGTGACCCGGTTTACCTGATGATTGGGCGATGCGGAAACATGTGCCCCCATACTTCGCAGGGGATAGACCAGGCTGGTCCCGTACTGGATCTTCAGGCGTTCCGCCGCATCGGTGTTGTCGGAGCACCAGGTCTGGGGTGCGTAAAACAGCATGCCGGGGTCAAACCGGGCGCCGCCGCTGGCACAGGATTCAAACAGGATCTTCGGATGCTTCCGGATCAGCCGCTCATACAGGCTGTACACCCCCAGGATGTGCTTATGCATCACCATGCCCTGCTTATCTGCCGTTGCCGTTCTGGAATAGGCTTCCGACATGTAGCGGTTCATGTCCCACTTCACGTAGGAGATTTTGGACTCCGTGATCAGCTTATCCAGCAGTCCGAAAATATAGTCCACCACTTCTGGCCGGGAATAATCCAGGATATGCTGGGTTCTGCACATGGATTCGTAACGGTCCGGTGTGGAAATGATCCAGTCCGGATGCGCCCTGTACAGGTCTGAGTTCTTGTTGGTCATCTCCGGCTCGATCCAGATGCCGAATTTCAGTCCCAGAGCTTCCACCTTTTCCGATAATCCGGAAACCCCGTGGGGCAGTTTTTTCGGATTGGGATACCAGTCGCCCAGGGAACGGTCGTCGATGTTGCGCTCACCGTACCATCCGTCGTCCAGAACAAACAGCTCTATGCCGGCTTCCTTCGCCTTTTCGGCAATGGAAAGGATCTTTTCTTCGTCAAAATCAAAATAGGTGGCTTCCCAGTTGTTAATGAGGATGGGACGCTCTCTGTCTCTCCACTCGCCCCGCACCAGTCTGGAAGCGTAAAGTTTATGGAAGATCCGGCTCATGCCGTTTAAGCCTTCCTCTGAATAGACCATGACCACTTCCGGGGTCTGGAAGCTGTCCCCTTTCTTAAGAGGCCAGGCGAAATTGTACGGGTTGATCCCCAGGATCACCCGGGTGATCTCGTGAGGCGTTACTTCCACCTTTGCCAGGAAATTGCCGCTGTATACAAAGGAAAAACCATATACTTCTCCGGTAAACTCTGTGGTGCTTAGGCGTTTCAGTGCCACGAAGGGATTGTGCTCCGCCCCGCTGACACCCCGGATGGAATCAATGCTCTGGGTTCCCTCCTCCAGCTTTCGGATCTTGATCTGCCGCTCTCTGCCCCAGGCGCCGGATAAATGGACCATCTCAAAATCCTTATCCGGAAAGTCCACACAGGCGGAAAGGGCCTTTTCCAGCACCACCTTTTCCTCTCCCTTTTGCAGGAATCTGGCGCTTCGGGTGATCACCGCCAGATCCTCGTAGATCGTGTAGGTCAGGATCAGCTCCGTATCCGTCACGTTGTCATACAGGACAATGTCAATGCTGGTCGCTTCCCGTTTCTCCTCCACATAAGTCGCCGGCAGATGTTCCAATGGCCGTTTGCCCTCATAAATGGTGTGATAGGAATAGACGAATCGGGAAATGTGGCTTCCGTTTTCCTGCCGCAGGAGAAACGCAGATTCCCGAAAGTCCCCGATGCCCGGGGCGGGATATTCCTGCCTCTGGTGCTGGAGCGCCAGCCCTCCGTCCACCGAGCAGACGCCATGCATCAAAAAGCCGTCGTTTCCCTGATAGGAATAGTCCTCTCGGTCATGGATCCGTTTCCCGTAGTACACGTTCTTTAACATTCCGTTGGGCATTACCTCAATGATGTAACTGATCTGCCCGTTGTACAGGTGAAATGTCCGGGCCGCCTCATGGTATACGATTGCCATTGGTCGCTCTCCTTATTTGGTAATGTTGCACAATCAATCTCTTGATCGTCCTCATGTTATCATGCGTTTTCAACATAGACCATGTCTCCATGTTGCATGGGGTTATCAAAATGTTGGATGGTAAAAAAGGAAGGCCTGCCTAAGGCAGACCCTCTAAAGTATGGTATTTCGGTAAGTTTGCGGGGAGACCCCATAGATCTGTTTAAAGACGCGGGTAAAGTTGCAGGAATCGCCGTAGCCCACCTGCTCCGCGATCTCCGAGACCGACATGTCTGTGGTCTTCAGATATTTGGCTGCTTCAGAAAGCTTGAACTTGATCAGGTACTGCTGGGGCGATACGTTCAGCACCTTTTTAAACAAAGACGTAAGATAAGACCGGTTGATGCCCACATAGGCAGCGATATCGCCTACCTTGATGGTCCGGTAATTGGTCTTGATATATTGCAGGGCATAATCCACATAGGCTTCTGCCGTGTAATCATAGGATCCGTCCGCATTTCTGCAGGCCGCCTGGGCCTCGATCAGCATGGAAAGGATCTCATACAGATAGGCCACCCGCTTGATCTCATTGGCTTTTGTCAGATGGTTGGCATCCAGAATACTCTGGATCAGCGGCGTATAGGAATCTGTAGGGATCGTGGAATGGATCACCGGGGTATCTGCGCAGAGGCAGGCATTTTGCAGATATTCATCCGCCATCGCCCCGTCAAAGGTGACCCACATATAGGTCCAAGGCTCAGCAAGATCTGCATGATATTGGAACTCCGCCCCCTTGGGGATCAGAAAGATGTCGTTTTTCCGGATCTTATAGGTGACCTTGTTGACCACCAGCTCTCCTTTTCCATCCGTCACAAAATGCAGATGATTTTCATTGGGGATCTTGTGGTTATAGGTATAGCCCGGCGGGCATTTCTGCATGCCGCAGTGCACCAGATACAGGTCATTGGTCTGCCGTTTGATGTTTCGCAGGCATTTAAACCCTGCTACATTTTTGTAGGTTGTCTGTCGTTCCATAAGCTGTCTTACCTCATTGTGCCGCTATAGATGCCTTGCTCCGAAATCATTTTCACAAACAGTCAATTCCGTCTAATTATACCATCAAATGTCGCAACTGGTTCTGAAGAATCATTAAAAAAGGATCTCCGAAGAGATCCTTTGTAAACACCGCTATGCTGTAAATTGCCTATGCCTCAGGCTTTTCCCCTCTTGCCAGAAAAGGTCTGGCCACGTGGACATTGAAAAACTCGATCAAAGGCCCCATAAAGAAGGCGGTCACAATGGTGCCGATCCCCGCGAACGTCGGGATCTGCTGCCATGCTCCTCCACTGACCAGAAACAGGACGATTCCCAGAACCACACACACCACATCCGTTGCGATACGCAGATACTGGAACTTTCCAAGGTGCCAGGTATTGGCCATGACGATCGCCACCGCATCATAGGTGGAAACACCCAGATCCGCGGTCATATAGAAAGCGGATGCAAAGCACAGGATCACAATACCGATGATCAGCGCCAGAGCCCGGACCAAAATAGACGGTTCCGGGAACACGTATTGCAGAAAAGCGTAAGAATACTGGGTCACATACCCCAGCAGGAACAGATTGATAAACGTCGCGATACCGATCATCCGCCGGTTAAAAAGCAGGCTGAAAAGCAGCAACACCGCATTTACGATCACGTACAAAGTCCCGAAGGAAATGGGGATCAGGTGATCGATGCCGCTCATAAAAGCCTGGAACGGATCCACGCCGAAAGCCGCCAGTTTAAAGATCCCAACGCTCATTCCGGCGATCAGGACGCCCAGTACAGACATTAAAATTCTTCGTTTCATATAAACCTCTTTCTCCTGCCTATTATACCCAATGATCCTTATGGAAACATCCTGTTTTTTGTTTTTCCAAATCCCGATTTTTGTTTTTCTGCTCCATAGCAAGATCAACCTGCTCACCCTTCGTCAAACGTTGCGTTCACAGATCGTCCCGTCAGCGCGCTCACCGGGTATATGGCTTCCCTTTCGAGCATTTCCTCGGATCATAATTGCAAGAAACCTCGCTCGAAATGTTTGCAAATCGGTTGTTGCAGATGCAATTGCGTGTTACAATTAGGAAGCAGTGTCGTATTAGTGCGACTATTTTACTTCTAAGGGGGAGTCACAAAATGAATAAAGACCAATTCAGGCGTGCCAATAAAATGGCATTCATCATCAATCTGATGATCATTATTTCCGCATTTCTGTTAATGATCTTCCAGGGTTTGGAGATCGGTTTTAATACCGGGATCCTTTTGGAAATGCTGACTGCCCTGATCGCCTTCGGTATGATGATGGCCGGTATCACCAAAGGGGCGGACAACAAATTTGGTGTGATCATGATCCTTACCGGATCCGCACTGGTCTATCTGGTGGTCATGCTGATCCAGAACCAGTTCGTCTTCTTCAGTTACGGTATTCCCATCCTGATCTCCAGTATGGTTTACTTAAATCCCAAAGTCGTAAAGATCGGCACCGGCGAATTGGCCTTTGGCTACACCATCATGTTCCTGCGCAATGTGATGGCCGGCACCGCCGTTTTAAAGGAAGCGGTTGTGGATACCGTGGTCATCATTCTGACCCTGGTTGCTGTCAATTATGTGGTCAAACTGCTGGTTCAGTTTACCGGTGAAAACAAGGCAGAGATTGAAGATGCTGCTTCCAGGAACAAGAGCATTTCCGACATTATCATTGAAACCGCAGCGCAGATCCGTGAATATTTCGAAACAGTAAACGGCAGCATGGATACCTTAAAGGATGTGGTCAATAACAATCATGATGCCATGAACCGTATCGCAGCCAGCACGGAAACCACCGTGCGGGATATCGATCACCAGGCTGAAAAGTGCCGGGATATCCAGGAGCAGACCGATGCCACCATCATCAGCAAAGAGCGCATGACCACTGCCACCGAGTCTGCAAGAGTGACCATCATTGAAGGAAACAAGGTGCTGGATGAGCTGAAGGAACGTGCCGCAGCGGTTGAAGCAGAAAGCCGTGATACCATTTCCGCTACGGAAGTCGTTACGGAAAAGATCAAGGATGTACAGGATATCGTAGGTTCCATCCTGGCGATCTCCAGCCAGACCAACCTGCTGGCGCTCAATGCTTCCATTGAAGCCGCCCGTGCAGGAGAAGCAGGAAGAGGTTTTGCCGTTGTTGCGGAAGAGATCCGCGGATTATCCGAGCAGACCAACGAAGCCACCGGCAAGATCACCAGCATCATCAAAGAGCTGACCCAGGATGTGGAAACGACCATCAGCAGCGTGGAAGGTACCATGAATTCCGTTAAGGAACAGAACCAGCTGATCGTCTCCACCGGCGAGCGGTTTGATGCCATCAATGAAAATGTCCAGAATCTGATGGAAGAATTTGCGGGCATCGAAAGCGGGATCAATGCCATTGCTTCCTCGACCACTGAGATCAATGACAGTATCCATCATCTCTCCGACAGCAGCCGGACCATTTCCGATCTGTCTGCGGACGGCGTAAATGCTACGGAAGCAGCCGTAAATGCCTGTGATGAAATGGGCGAAATGTTAGAGCGTATCTACAAAGCCGTCAACAGTTTAAGTACCGGCTGAGGGAGCGGCTTAGGCAGCTGTATCGCAAGGAAACAACACTGTTTTGATCTATAACGCATAAACAAAAGGGCGCCTGCTCGAATGAGTGGGCGTCCTTATTGTTTTCTGACTTATAGGACAAAAAGTGTTGATGACCCCCTAACCCCGTCCCCACGAACCAAGCAGCTCCGGTACTTCCTGCAGGCTGCGGATCTCGTAGTCGATCCGAAGCCCCTTATCATTTTTAAGCCCTTTGGGGTTATACCAGCAGCAGATCAGGCCTGCATTGTTGCCGCCCCGGATATCGCTGGTCAGGGAATCGCCGATGATCATCACCTTCCCGGGATCCACCTCTCCATATTTCTTCCGCAGATCCGCAAATACCGCGTTAAAATATTCGATGCCGGGCTTCTCAAAGCCCACCTCATCGGAAATATAGTAGCCATCCATGATCTCTTCCAGGCCGGATAAGGAAAGCTTCCGGTGCTGGGCGATGGCGGTTCCGTTGGTGACTACGTATTGTCCGATGTCTTTGGGGATCCTTTGGATCACCGACAGCGCATCGTCCCGAAAACAGATGGTATCGCCCAGATTCACCTGGTAATCCGCATTGAACGCTTCCGCCTTCGTCGTATCCAACCCGTATTTTCCAAAGAATTCCCGGAATCTTTCCACCAGGATCCGGGGCTTTGTCATCTCTCCCCGCTCCAGCTTCTGCCAGTACCCCCTGTTGATTACAGAGTAATCTGCCAGCATTTCATCCGTGCACTCTCCCAGTCCGTGAACGGCAAATCCTTTGCGGATCGCCGCTTCCTCGGCCTTCTCAAAGTCCAGGATCGTCCCGTCGATGTCCCATAAGAGGATTTGTATATTATGTTTGTGATGCATTGTATTCTCGTTCATTCCCTAATCATGACATACTCGCCCCGCCTATCGCAACCCTGAATGCCTGTACCCCACATCTTGCCTCTACAGGCCTTCCTCCCCGGAGCCCATCCCCTACCTCGAATGTCCCTACAAGCAAGTCAAAAAGCCGCACAATTACGCCCTTTCCAGGTCCCCTCCTAAAAAAATTTCAAAAAACCTGTTGACATAAAATACACCCCGTGATACATTTACTACGTCAGACGTAGTACGACTGACATAGCATCGACAGTCGGAGCAACGACAGCCGAAGTACGACAGACGAAGTATGGAATTCCGGAAACCAACATCGTCCCGTCCCCGGCAGCCGGCAGTAAGCACACCGCTCCGAAACAAAAGGAGGCTTTATGGTAGAGATCAGTAGTGATGTGATCCGCGGTTACAACGATACCATGATCCTCTTCAACCTGATGGAAGGTCCTTCCTACGGATACGAGATATCCAAACAGATCAAGAACCTGACCGACGGAAAATATGTGATCAAGGAAACAACCCTGTACTCCGCATTCACGCGCATGGAGAAAAACGGATACGTCGAATCCTATGTGGTGGAGCCGGGTGAGGGCGGCGGCGGAAAGCGCCGGACCTACTACAGGATCACAGAAGAGGGGCAACGGTACTACCGCGAGAAATGCGAAGAATGGCTTGTCACCAAAGAAGTGGTGGAACATTTCATTCGCAACGAGCAGTAAACGTACTTAATGAGGAGGATTTGGAAATGAATACCATTCGTAACTATCTGGAGACGATGTTCGCAAACCTGCCGAACACGCCCGAAGTTTTAAAAGCAAAAGATGAATTATGGCAGATGATGGAAGATAAATACAGCGAGCTGATCGCGGAAGGCAAGACCGAAAATGAAGCCGTCGGAACCGTCATCGCCGAGTTTGGAAATCTGGAAGAGCTGGCAGATGACCTGGGACTGAACAAGGTGCTGCATCCTGAGCGCACTTCCATTCCCAACGGTCCTACCTATACAGAAGAAACCGTCAGCATCTCCCGCAGAGAAGTTCGCTTCGATGAAGTGAAAGCATATCTGAAGGATCGGGCAAACAATGCTCTGCTGGTAGGCTTAGGTGTTTATCTTTGTGTCACCTGCGCTTGCCCCGTGATCCTTTCCCAGGGTTTTTTCGGTCGCTATCGTTTTGGTGATGCAGCAGGCATCCTGGGTGTAACCTGTCTGATCTTTATGGTCGTTGTTGCGATCATGCTGTTCATCATCAGTGGCACGAGGATGAGCAAATGGGATTTCCTGAAGAAGGAACCCTGCTCCATCGACTATGCAACCGCAGATTATCTGAAGAATGAAAAAGAACGTTCCGGCGGAACATCGATCCTGCTTCTGACCATCGGTGTTTTACTGTGCGCCATCTGCTGGGTTCCCATCGCACTGGGAAGCAGCATTTCCAATAACCTGTTAGGCGCCGGCAGCACCAGCGTTCTGGTTTCTCTCCTGCTGGAGATGGTTGGTGTGGGCATCCTGCTCATGATCTATTCCAGCATGATCACCGATCGTTATAATACACTGTTAAATTTAAATGATAAAACCACCGTTAGCGGAACCTATAAAAACAAGGAGGACGAACCCGTGACCTATTCGGATCCTGCTTTAGGAAGATTCATGAATTCCTACTGGTATATCGTAACCTGCATTTACCTGATCATCAGCTTTACCACCTTTGCATGGGGAAGCACCTGGATCATCTGGATCCTGGCCGTAGTCGTAAAGAAGATCATTGAAACAAGCTTTGGAGGTACAAACGAATGAGATCAAATGGCGGATTCAAAATATTTACCTGTTTACTTGGTCTGATCACCATCGTAGCGATCATCTGGGGTGCATGCAGACATTTCTCCCTCGGCGGCATCATCGTAGATCCCGGACCGATCGTAAGCGATACGAAAACACTGGACGCGTTCCATTCCATCGACGCAAAGGTGGCGGCCGGTGGCGTTGTCATTCAGGAAGGAAGCACTTTTTCCGTGGAATATACCTATCCTGAGAAGTATATTCCCCAGTTTGAAGTAAAGAACGACACACTCATCATCACACAGAAGACAAAGAAAAATACATTCAACCTGGATCTGAACAGTTTGAATTCCGATAACTGGAAGCTTACTTTGACCATCCCGGAAGGGACAAAGATGGATGATGTCACCTTTATCTTAAGCATGGGCAGCATCGAAGGAAGCGGCCTGACCTTTGGCGATGTCAAAATTGTCGCCGATATGGGCTCCATTGAGTTTACAGATACCACCTTCCGGTCCGGTGTCATGGATGCGGATATGGGCGCCATCGATCTTGCAACCTGTAACTTCGATAAGCTCTCCCTCGATGCCGACATGGGTGCCATCGATGTGAAGGATTGCACCTTTGATTCTTTGAGTGCAGACGCAGATATGGGCGGCATCACTGTTTCCGGTACCTTTGATTCTCTGAAAGCAGATTGCGACATGGGATCCATTGAAGTAACCACAGACTCCGATCCTTCCTATGAACTGGTTTGTGACATGGGCGGTATAACGATCAATGGTGAGGATATGGGACGGAAATATAAAAAATGATCATTTCCAAATCCTTCGGGAAGGCCACAGGGTAACACCTGTGGTCTTCTTTTTATTTGGGGAGTTGCTTTATAATAGAGCCATGAGTTTATATGCCATCGGAGATCTGCATCTCCATTTTGAATCGGAATTGAAAGCTCCTGCGCAGTTAACGGAAAAGATCTGGAAGGATCATGAGAAGGTTTTTCTGGAGAATTGCCGGAAAACTGTGACAGAGAAGGATACCCTGGTGCTGGTGGGTGACCACAGCTGGGGCAGGAACCTGCGGGAGTGTGAGAAAGACCTGCAATACATCTGTGATCTGCCGGGGCGCAAGATCCTGCTTCGGGGAAATCATGACATGTTCTGGAATCCGAAGAAAACAGAAACCCTTAATGAGCTGTTTTCCGGAAAGCTGGAGTTTCTGCAGAATAACTTTTTCAGCTACGAAGACGTTGCCCTGGTGGGGACCAAAGGCTACACCTTTGAAGGACCGTTTTATCTGGATCGTTATGGGCACATTGCGGGATGGGATGAAGAAGAAGCCGCCCATGCCGAGAAGCTGGTGGGCAGGGAGGCAGAGCGCCTCCGCATTTCCATGGAAGCAGCAAAAGCGGCAGGTTTTCGCAAGATGATCCTGTTTTTGCATTATCCCCCCACCAATATCCTGCAAAAAAGCAGCATCTTCACAAAAATGGCCCGGGAATACGGGATAGGCCAGGTTGTTTACGGACATTGTCACGGAGAAAGGCATTTTCACGACAGCCTCCGCGGGGAATACGAAGGCATCCTGTACCGCCTGGTTTCCGGAGATTGTGTGAAGTGGGTTCCTCAGAAAATATTGTGATCATACCAAGAAGTCCCACGGCTATCGCCGCGGGACTTCTTGTCAACTGTTTTGGATCATAGAGGTTTATATGGAGGCATATTTACAAGATTACTGTGCGTTGGCTACCGCCTGCAGGGCCTGTTCCAGATCCCACAGGATGTCGTCTACGTGCTCAGTGCCGATGGACAGCCGGATGGTGCTCTGGTTGATACCGGCCTTCTCCAGCTGTTCGGGAGTCATCTCCGCATGGGTTGTGTCATACGGATGGATCACAAGGCTCTTCACATCGGCAACATTAGCCAGGAGCGAGAAAATCTTGAGATTGTCAATAAATGTGTAGGCTTCTTTCTGACCACCCTTAATATCAAAGGTGAAAATGGAAGCGCCGCCGTTGGGGAAGTACTTCTCATACAGGTCATGCTGCGGGTGGTCGGCCAGAGAGGGATGATTTACCTTTGCTACCCCAGGATGCTTTGCAAGGAATTCAACCACTTTCTTTGTGTTTTCCGCATGTCTCTCCAGCCGAAGGGACAAGGTCTCCAGACCCTGTAACAGGATCCACGCATTGAAGGGAGAAATGGCTGCTCCCGTATCACGCAGCAGGATGGCACGGATGTAGGTTACATAAGCTGCAGGGCCTGCCGCATCTACGAAGGATACACCGTGATAACTGGGATTGGGCTCGGTAAACTGAGGGAACTTGCCGGATGCCTTCCAGTCAAACTTTCCGCTGTCTACGACGAGGCCGCCCAGAGTGGTGCCGTGTCCGCCGATGAACTTGGTAGCAGAATGTACCACGATATCTGCACCATGTTCAATGGGACGGATCAAGAAGGGTGTACCAAAGGTATTGTCAATTACAAGAGGAATACCATGCTTATGGGCAATGGCGGAAAGTGCATCGATATCCGGGATATCGGAATTGGGATTTCCCAGGGTCTCAATAAACAATGCCTTGGTCTTATCATTGATGGCGCTTTCCACTTCGCTGTGGTTGTGGATGTCAACGAAGGTGGTCTGAATGCCGTAATTGGTAAGGGTATGATCTAAGAGGTTATAGCTTCCACCGTAAATGGTGTTCTGTGCAACTACGTTATCCCCTGCACCGGCAAGAGCCAGGATGGAGTAGGTTACTGCTGCTGCTCCTGCGGAAACAGCCAGGGCAGCAACGCCGCCTTCCAAAGCTGCCACACGTTCTTCCAGAACGCCCTGTGTGCTGTTGGTCAGTCTTCCGTAGATGTTTCCGGCATCCCGCAGATTGAAGCGGTCGGCTGCGTGCTGTGCACTGTGGAAAACATAAGAGGTTGTCTGATAAATGGGAACGGCTCTGGAATCCGTAGCGGGATCTGCCTGTTCCTGTCCTACATGTAACTGTAATGTTTCAAATTTGTATGTATGCTCACTCATGGTTTTAATGTCCTTTCATTTTCTCTTTCTCACTGACTGTGGAAACGTTCGCTGCGGCGCCTGCCCGATTTCGTTTCCCTTGCTGTTGAACCCATGGTAGCATAGGGATCTTCCCTTGTATAATTCATAAAAACAAGAATCAGGTATAGGCTTAGCCGATACCTGATCCGTAGTGTTTTAATTCCTTTATGAACTTTTTTGCGATATCACTGAGCTTTACATCCGATCGCTTGATGTAACCGATGCGCATGCTCTCGTCGCTGTCCAGCGGGATCGCCGTGTAGCCTTCGCCGTTTAGCTCCTCGCAGATCACACCGGAGCATAAGGTAAAGGCATCCAGGATGGTCATCATGTTAAGAGCCGTCGCCCGGTCGTTTACATGGATCACCTTCTTATAGGGATAGGTGCTGAATACCTCCTCCGCATAGTAGAAGGAATTCTTTTCCCCCTGGTCAAAGGACAGGCAGGGGTATCCGTCCAGCTCCCGGAAGGAGATCTTGTCCTTTCCCGCCAGGGGATGGGAGGCGCTCATGTATACATAGGTGTTGCAGGCAAAGAGCTGGGTGAACTCCAGATTGTTTTCCTTAAGGTCTGCCGACAGCACCCGCTCATTAAAGTCGTTTAAATACAGGATCCCCAATTCGGAGCGGTTGTTCTTTACATCGCTGATGACTTCGTGGGTACGGGTTTCCTTAATGGCGAAATCGTAGGCATCGATGCCTTCCTTCTTGATCACTCTGGAAAAGGCTTCCACTGCAAAGGTGTAATGCTGGGCCGATACGTAAAAGGTCTTCTCGTTATCCGCTTTGGCCTTATAATGGCTCTCCATCAGGTTATACTGCTCCAGCACCTGCCGGGCATAGCCGATAAATTCCCGTCCTTCGGTGGTCAGCGTGATCCCCCGGTTATTCCGGGTAAAAATGCTGATCCCCAACTCCTTTTCCATCTCCTTGATGGATTCTGACAGACTGGGCTGGGATATAAACAAAAACCGGGCCGCCTCGTTCATGGATCCCCGCTCGGCGATCTCGATCACATATTTCATCTGCTGTATGGTCATAATATTCTCCAGTATTTTCCGATATCGGTTTTCATAGGTTTATCCTATGTTGCATATCATAGGTTTGTTCTATAACCAATTATAAAGAGGGCGACCGTTACATACAACCAAATTTTCCCACCAATTTACTGGGAATGTCTGGCGATAAATGGTCGAAACAGATTGATAATCACCTGTTTTTACTTAGACATTCATACTACATCCCCTATAATAAAAGTAGTGCATTGACAGTTTGGAATTGGGGGCCAAGTTGTCTAAATCTTACAACCTAAGGAGGTATAGCATGGCAGTAAATCGTTTTGTACTAAACGGGATCTCTTATCACGGACACGGTGCGATCAATGAGATTCCCGGCATCATCACATCCAGAGGACTTAAGAAGGCATTCGTT
>JAILDL010000175.1 GCA_024689465.1 Lachnospiraceae bacterium | reverse complement strand
ATTCCATGAGAAGTCCCGGAATGCACTCCACATACAAAGGCAGCGCAATGAGGATCTGCGTATTCTGGTAATAAGCTTCCCGGATCTGTTCCCACTGCTTTCTATCCGAGATTTCATACTGTTCAAAGGTGCTTCCCGTTTCCGTAAGACCCCTGGTAAATGCCGTCAGGATCTTGTCCGTATTGCTATACTTCTTTACCCGCGGACTTCCGTTGATGATCAAAACATGCATGCCACTGCCTCCTTTACCTCTTCGGTGCTGTAAACGCCCAGGGATTTGCTGCCAAAGTTAAGGGCTGCCCGTTTGTTCCACCGCTCCAGATACTCCCGGTCGCATTCTCCCTTGATGATCAGACCGATGTCCGTTGTCTGTTTATAACGCCGCACATGGCGCATCTGTTTGTTGTGGAATTTCAGGTACATGGTGGCGATGGGCAGGATCCGGTCAAAGATGTTCTTTCCCTTGTGGTTCAGAAACCCCAGCGCCGTGTCCGAGATCACCCACAACTGATCTGCATGAACCACCTGCTTTAAGATCTGCTCGTAATCATCATGGATGGAGCATACCCCCGGTGTCTTTAACCAGCAGTAGTTGCAGCCGATGCAATGGCTGATCTCCATGGTGCCTGCCTCGATGATTTGGATGTCTGTGGTAGAAGATGCTGATGGATCGACACTCCGGTTTTCTTTCGATGCCCTTCGCTGGTTTAGATCATTGTTGTTTTCGCAGTCCAGTAATTGCTTCCGAACCTCATCCGTGATGGATGGATCGGAAGTGGTATTAACGATCAGGATCATTGGATGTCCTCCTCATAATATAAACTTGTTTATATAAACATGTTTATATTATATCTTCTTTTTATACCTGTCAATAGAACGTATTATGTTGCATGTTTTAAAACTTGTTGAGCTTTATGCGATCATTTTCTGCTTGTTCGGGGACTTAGCTTCCCCTGGGCAGTTAACTATAGGTACGCTGGCTCCCTCATTCTGCTTAACTACTCAGTTCACTGTTTACAAGCAGTAGCTTCTGCCTGCTCCGGCCTCCACGTTCTGCCTCTACAGCCAAGTTCCTTCCTCCAAGCAGTACCCGCGGAAGCTTCCTTGGTCTACCTACTGCTTCTGCTCCAATTCCCGGGCAGTCAGGCAGTATCCCCCACCCGCTCCGACCTCCACGTTCTGCCTCCATGGCCAAGTTCCTTCCTCCAGGCAGTACCCTTGGAAGCTTCCTTGATCTACCTACTGCTTCCGCTCCAATTTCCGGGCAGTCAGGCAGTTTTTACCGAAGTTTCCGGGCATAGCAGCTTCCGTGCATAAGAAAAAAGAGACACTACTTATCCTCCGAACAAGTAGTATCTCTCTACACAAAGATCTATATAACGAATCAGAATCTCTCTAAAGCTTCCTGCTTCCCATCCCCTACTTCATCTTCCTTGCATTCTTCAGCAGATCCAGCAAGCCCTTCTCCTTGATGATGGCGATGCCCTGGCCTTCGTCTCCCAGGACGATCAGGTTATCGCCTGGCTGAATGTCAAAGATCTTCCGGGCTTTGGCGGGGATCACGATCTGCCCTTTATCGCCCACCTTCACCATACCGAAGATATGCTTTCCTTTTGGCGGAACATTGAGCCCCAGATTGTCGTCTTCCTTCGCATCATAATTGATCAGGTCATCCACCGAGACGCTGAAGACATCCGCCAGGAGCTTGCATTTCTCTATATCCGGCAGGGATTCGCCGGTCTCATATTTGGACAGGGTCTGCCTGGAAACACCGATCTTGTCTGCCAGTTCTTCCTGGGACAGGTCATGGATTTTACGAAGTGCGATCAAATTTTCACTGAACATATATGCCCTTTCTTTCCGTATAAATACTCGTCACCTTTTTTTCGCTGTAATTCCCAGCACCGCCCATCTCCAGAAGGGGATCCGTGAAAGAATGGCGTTCAGTCCGTATCCTGCCACGAATCCTGCCACCAGGCTTAATGGATAGATCACGGCCGGCGGAAGGATCTCCGGTTTTGCCAGAAACAGGGCAACGGAGGAAATCCCCAGATAGTGGAATATATACAGGCCAAAGCTGCGGCCACCCATCCATCGGGTGAAAGGGGTTTCCCGGTCAAAGAACCTTGCAAACAGTCCAAGCATGGAAAGACTGCCGATGTATCCGTACACCAGAAACAGCGGCGTCAGATAGACCGGCTTGTCTGCATAGTTTAGGCCAAAGTACTTTATACAAAACCACACGCACAAGATCACCGATGCCAGGCAAAAAGGAGCCCACCATTTCTTCAGGATCTGCACCACCTTTTCATGAGATAAAACATAGTAGCCAAACAAAAAGGCGACAAAATACAGTCCGAAACGGTAACAGCAGATGATCGGGGTATTGCCCACCTGTCCTGCCAGGTAGAAAACAGGCGTGAACAACAGGAGTATCAGGAGATTGGTCTTTTCGCCCAAAGAAAGGAGCCTGCCCTTTTCCATCTTCCGAATCAGGAGCAGTACCATGGAAAAGAGCCACAGCATCTGGATGTACCATAAAACGCCGATACCGGAGATCGAATAGATGAGAAACTTGACAACAGGCGGAGCCGGAATGCTTCCTGCGTTGGACAACTGCGCATTGATGTACCCCTGAATAAACTGGAATGCAAACAGGCCAATGGTAGTGGGCACCAGCAGTTTCGTCGTACGGCTCTTCCGAAATTCCCGGTCTGTATGCTTCTCCAGATACAGCCTGGAAGAAATACCGGAAACCATAAACAGCAGCACCATGAACCAGGGATAAACGATGTACTGATACACATCGAAGTATTGCACTTCCAGGTTCGTGATCTTCCCCAGCGTTCCCTGAAGTCCCTCTCCGTTATACATATAAAATACATGGTAGATCACCACCAGTACTACAGTAAACCAGCGGATATTGTCTAAGTATGCCTTTCTCATATATCTCCCACCTTTGCTAAATATTTTAACATAATTCTAGCGCCGGTGAAAAAATAAGCCACCAACTTTTGTTAACAAAAATCGGTGGCTTATGTTAAGAATAATAGCCGTTTCGGAACGATCCCTATATTTCCGCACCCCTGCGTACAAAGAATACCGGTATATCCCGCATGGTGCAGGAGATCTCTACCGTTTCTCCGCCATGGTAAACCCGCTGTTTTTCGCTTTCCAGATGTAGTGTTTCGGCTGTTTTCCCGGGATCCGGCGCGCCTATCTCCGGCAGCTCTCTTCCCAGAATCCACTCTCCTTCCGGCAGTGTCACACATACCTTCGTTGCCCCTTCGTCAAATACCGGGCAAGCCAGTATATCGTCGCCAAAGAAGAAGCAATCCGCCTCCACATCATAGTCCGGCTGCTTTAAGAATACCGGATAGATAATGGGATCGCAGGTTTTGACGGAGCGCTGCATCTGCCGGTACAGGTAGGGGATCAGCTTTTCCCGCAGGTCAAAGAGCTTTTTCACCGTGGGGATCTCATCCTCGTACAGCCAGGGCATGTTGGAGGATTTGTCATCGTTCCAGGAGTGCAGCACAAAGCGGGGGGTAAAGATCCCATACTGGATCCAGCGCAGGAACAGTTCCTTCGAAGGTCTGGGCCCAGCGAAGCCGCCGATGTCCTGTCCAAAGTTGTAAATGCCGCTAAGGCTCATGGTCATCGCCATCTTGTGATTGTACCTGAAATCTGTAAAGCTGGT
>JAILDL010000159.1 GCA_024689465.1 Lachnospiraceae bacterium | reverse complement strand
ACCGGCTTCTTCTCTCTGGCATCAAATACCGGCTGGAAATATACCTTGAACTCATGCTCATCCAGGGCCTGCTGCATCTGCGCCACCAGCTCCTGCTCATCCATCAGCTGGTCACGCATGGTATCATTGAAATAATTCGGTCCTACCAGGATACTGTCACCCTTGGTATACAAAGCGATCTGGGACGCATCGATCATCTTGCCCACCGGCAGAAGGTGACCACCCACCTTGTAAACGCCCATTTTAAGACGTACCCGGTAGCTTCCCATGCTGTCCAGCGATAAGCCCTCTTCCAGTTGTTCCAGGAGTTTTTCGGGAGAGATCAGAGAGGCAGGATAAAAGATCATGAAATGATCCCCGCCCTCACGGCCGTAGACACAGTCCTCCCGGTCCATAAGCCTTGCAATGGCGCCTGCCAGGCGGCAAAGTACACTGTCTCCCACTTTGCTGCCGAAGATATCGTTGATCACCTTGAACTGGTGAATGTCCACACTGACAAGATAATAGTCTCCCACATCGCTGCTTTCCATGAGCTCTGTGGATTTCTGGATAAAGCTGTCCCGGTTGTAGATCCCGGTAAGATGATCCCGTTCCATCAAAAAGCGCATCCGTTCCATACGCTCTAAATCCTTCTGCCGCTTGGAACGGGTGGTTTCATACAGGACCACCGACTGCACATTTTCCACACGCCGCTTAACAATGGCGTTGTTGTAGGGTTTACGGATGAAATCAGAGGCACCCAGTTCCAGCGCTTTCAGCTCGGTCTCATCCTGACCGAAGGCGCTGTTTACCACCACCGGTACATAGGTGAGCATGCCCTTTGCTTTCATCTGACGAAGCACTTCAAATCCGTCCATGATGGGCATACTGATGTCCAAAACCATCACGGCGATGGCATTCTTCTCCAAAATCTCCAGTGCTGCTTTTCCGTTTTCTGCTTCCAATACATTATAGGAATCACTGAAAATGCCTTTCAGCACAGCTCTGTTGGTCTTGCTGTCATCCACGACCAGCATAACTTTTCTGATATCCATACGCTACTCCGCCCCTGTACCCATCCCGCATGCCCCTGCTTTACCGGGCCTGCCCTGGATCGGTTGAATCATTCCCTTCCCCAGACCGCAGCCTTCCTTTTACGGATCAAACTGCCTGTAAAACCTTGCTTTTACAGAAGAGAAGTTTATGCTCTCATGGTACAATAATTTGTGTAATTCCACAAGTTTTCTGTAAATTTTACATGGATTTTTGCCAATTTCCCATAGATATTTTTGGTTGACACCATAATACTCTTTCGATATAATAATCTTTGCGTCACGGTCTAGGACCGGTGTTCGAAAGCGGGGTGTGGCTCAGCTTGGTAGAGCGCCTGGTTTGGGACCAGGAGGTCGCAGGTTCGAATCCTGTCACCCCGACGTTGCTATGCAGGTGTGGTTCAATGGTAGAACATCAGCCTTCCAAGCTGAATACGTGGGTTCGATTCCCATCACCTGCTCTATGTGTCCGTAGCTCAGCTGGATAGAGCAACGGCCTTCTAAGCCGTGGGTCGGGGGTTCGAATCCCTTCGGGCACGTTTTGCAAACGCTCTTTTGGCTGACTGCGGAGCGTTGCAGATATATGGTGGGTATGGCGCAGTTGGTTAGCGCGCCAGATTGTGGTTCTGGAGATCGAGGGTTCGAGTCCCTCTACCCACCCTCTTTTCTTTTTACAGGAGATTTTCCTTTGGGCTATCGCCAAGCGGTAAGGCACAGGACTTTGACTCCTGCATTTCACCAGTTCGAATCTGGTTAGCCCAGCTCATACGCAGTGTTCGAACTGTGTTGTACAGTTACATTCGATTGCTAATATGTGATTGAGGATGAAATCCTTGAAAGCGCTTTGCTTTTAAGGGTTTTATTTTTTCTCAGGAAGGAGTTTTCATGGCAGATCAAACAACCTCTAAACCCGAAAACAAAATGGGCTACATGCCTATTAACAAACTGCTGATGACCATGTCCCTGCCGATGATGGCATCCATGCTGGTACAGGCACTCTATAATGTAGTAGATTCCATCTTCGTAGCAAAGATCAACGAGGATGCTCTTACGGCGGTAAGCCTGGCATTTCCTCTGCAATCCATCATGATCTCCGTGGCCATCGGTACCGCAGTGGGTATCAACGCCCTGCTTTCCCGTCATCTGGGGGAAAAGGATTTCGAAAAAGCCAACCAGGTGGCCGAAAACGGCATCTTCCTGGCCTTCGTTTCCTTCCTGGTCTTTGCGGTAGTGGGACTTACCCTGGTAAAGCCCTTCTACGCTACCCAGGGTGCTTCACAGATCATCCAGCAGTACGGCGTGGACTATCTCACCATCTGCTGCACCGTATCGGTAGGTATCTTTCTCCAGGCCACCTTTGAACGGATCCTGCAGGCTACCGGACGAACCATCTACACCATGTACACCCAGGGCGCAGGTGCCATCATCAATCTGATCCTGGATCCCCTGCTGATCTTCGGCATCGGACCCTTCCCCGTTATGGGTGTAAAGGGTGCCGCTACCGCCACCGTCATCGGACAGATCTGCGCAGCCATCCTGGCCATCTACTTTAATCATACCAAAAACCATGATGTAAGCCTGTCCCTGAAGACCTTCCGTCCCACCCTTTCCATCATCGGCGGCATCTATGCCATCGGCGTTCCTTCCATGGTGGTACAGGGCATCGGATCCATTATGGTCTATGGCCTCAATAAGATCCTGATCGCCTTTAACTCCACCGCTGTGGCTGTTTTCGGCGTTTATTTCAAGCTCCAGAGCTTCGTATTCATGCCGGTATTCGGCTTAAACAGCGGCATGGTGCCCATCATTGCCTACAACTACGGTGCCGGCAACAAAGAGCGTGTGATAAAGACGCACAAGGTGGCAGTCTTCTATGCCGTAGCCATCATGTTCGCAGGGTTCCTGATCTTCCAGATCATGCCAAAGCAGCTGCTTTTATTGTTCTCTGCTTCGGACAGCATGATCGCCATGGGTGTTCCCGCCCTACGCCTCATCAGCACCAGCTTCCTGGTAGCCGGCTACGCCATTGTGACCGGTAGCTTATTCCAGGCTCTGGGAGATGCGGTATACAGCATGATCAACTCCATCTGCCGTCAGCTGGTGGTCCTGCTGCCCGCTGCCTACCTGCTTTCCCTCACCGGAAACGTCAACGCCGTTTGGCTTGCTTTCCCCATTGCGGAAGTGGCTTCTCTGGTCCTGACCACCGTTTTCCTGATCCGGATCCGGAAGCGCAAGATCAACCATATCGGGGAATAAGCGGCTTCTTGACAGCATTTCTACTCCATTGATATAATGAATCGGTTCTAAGCGGATATGGCGGAATTGGCAGACGCGCCAGATTTAGGTTCTGGTGGGCGACCGTGCAGGTTCAAGTCCTGTTATCCGCATAAAAAACTCCTCACGCAGCTGCGTGGGGAGTTTTTTTATGCTCACATATTTTGTCCTATAAGTCTAAAGCCTTTTATTCGTATCGTTCTTCCCGCATAGTTCCCAGAAAGTGACGGCAGAGGATGCCGCTACGTTCAGGGAATCCACTCCTTTCTCCATGGGAATGATCACGATGTGGTCACTTTTTTCCAGCGTCTGTCTGCGGATCCCGTAGCCCTCGGATCCAAAGATGATAGCCTTTTTCTGCTCCTTTTTCAGCACCGGATCCGATAAGGGGATTGCCCCCTCTTCCAGGGCCATGGAGATCACGCTAAAGCCGTTTTCATGCAAGAGGTCCGCTGTTTCCACCCCGGCAGGCACATAGGTCCAGGGAATCTGAAACACCGTTCCCATGGAAACCCTGGCAGCTCTGCGATAATAGGGATCGGAGGAGCCGGAAGCCAGCAGGATCCCGTCCACCCCCAATGCTGCCGCAGAGCGAAAGATGGCTCCCACATTGGTGGGATTCTCCACATCCTCTAAAACCGCAATGCAGCCTGCCTGTTCCAGGAGTTTTCCGGGTGCTATAGGATCCGGCCTGCGAAAGGCCGCCAGCATACCTCGGGTCAGCTCATAGCCGGTGATCTGTCGCATGAGAGCGTGGGATGCCACATAGATTGGCACATCACTTGCTTTGCAGGCATCTACGGCCAGTTTTTCCTCTTCTTCCTCGTCCTTTGCTCCAAAGGAGATCCTGCTCAAAACCCGCTGCACCTCTTCTTTCTCCCGGGCTTCTTCTTCCAGAAAGAAGGACAAGGGCTTTAATCCCTTTTCCAGTGCCCGCTCTATGATCATGGGCGTCTCTGCGATAAAGATTCCGGGATGCGGCTCATAGTAGTGCAAAAGCTGGGGCTCATGATATTTCGTATATACGGCGATCCGCTCATCCTTCGGGTCTTCAATGGGGATCATCTGCTTATGATTCATCGAAAAAATACCTGCAGCGCGTTGTAGGCTTTTTCCGAGTCCTTTCTTCAATTATTATCCAGTTTTCCGGCGTTTTTCGATCTTAAACCGGTTTCTTCCGATGAAACTGAAACTGTCCCGGTGTGATCAGCTCCACATGGAACAACAGCTTGATCAGCCAGGCAAAGAACAGCAGCACCACCACCGGGATCACGCAGGACGTCACGATCATCACCGCGATGGCTTCCAGAAAGCGGCTGAGCAGGCCGGTCACATAATCCACCACCGTTGCCGCCGCATTTTCGATCCAGGAGAGGAACTTGCCGACGCCCTCTTCGTCCTCGTCCACGATGCTGATCTGTTCCGCATCCTCCAGGGTCTGCTCCAGATTTTCCTGATAGCTGT
>JAILDL010000151.1 GCA_024689465.1 Lachnospiraceae bacterium | reverse complement strand
CCGGGAAGTGCACGGATCAGGTTCACGCCTTCGGGATTCAGGATATCCTGCTCTTCCGTTGTGTAATTAAAGGAAAGGCCGGTACACTGAACGATCTCGTTTGCAGGTGCCTTATGTACGCCACGTGCGATATCGGTTCTGGAATAAACGCCCATTACTGCTCCTGAAGGGGGTACAAACGCGGGCTTATTGGCTGCGCGATCAAATACCTGAACCCAGGGATGATACATCGCTGCATAGGAAGAATCCACCATGCTGCGATAATCCAGCAGATCCTTGGTTTTATACAATTCCTTCGGCATATCCAGTACCGCAAAACGACTATGGGTATTCTCACAATGAGAAATGAGGGATACCATTACCTCGGGAGTTGTAATTCCGGGAACTGCCATCATACTTACAATATTATTCTCAAGGAAAGCCTGGATACCGGTTCTCTTACCGGGGCCTTCGTCAACACCGATAAAGGTACCGGCATTGATCTTCTTGATATTTCCATTGGTGCCGCCTTCCAGAAGGAAGGATCCGTTTGCACCATCATTTTCAAGGATAGCCGCAACAGGATCAACTGCTGTGTCGGGAGCTTCCACTTCAATGTCTACCAGTTCGCTGCCGTTCATTCTTGCAGCCAGGAATCTGGGAGATGAAATGTTCAGCGAAAGATCGGTATAAGCTTCGACTTGATCTGCATATCTTACGGTAAGATCGAAGTTTGCAAGATAAAGCACGTTCTTGGGAACCAGTGCGTTATCAATGGCCTTCTCGGGAAGGTCTGCATCGAAGGTTACGATGTTGTCCAGGATGGTCAGGATCTTGAAGTAGCTTCCGTCGAATTCAACGGAATCGCCTTCACGGAAACCATCTGCGGTACGAACCTTATAACCTGCTTCGGTCTTTTCCATGACCTGCATCTTGCGGTTTCTTACATTGGAAACCTGAATCTGTACACGATTGCCCCACTTACCGGGATTCTTAGCCGTAGCCTTAAAAATACCCTTTTGTGCAGAAGCGCATTCTGCATCTGCGGGAGCCACACGCATTACGTAGCATCTGGTTCCTCCGTTTGCGAAGAACTGCTCTACGCTGGCAGCAAGATAACGATACTCACCGAATTCAAACTCGGAAAGATATCCGCCAAACTGCTGTACAAAACTCTTATAACTACCTACAAGTAAAGGAGCACCGACAACGGGTCCTTTCTCAGCAAGGCCTACAAAACCTGCCGTACTTGTTCCTACCCCTTCTATAACACGCGGAGAGTTATCATATTCCTCCACATATACTCCGGGTGATAAATATTCAGCCATCTTTTTTTTACCTCCTAAATATGAAATGGTTTGGGCCTGTGTCCTTATTTTGCCGATACTGTAGCCTGACCGGGTGACACAACGGAAATGGATCCGCCGTATGAACACATCATCTTACAATCTGAACACAAACAGGGCTTCCCGTTGACGAGAACCGCCGGTTTGGTGGGAATCCAGGTCCCTGCCGGTACAGGTGTACACGGCTGAGGCGTCAACACACCCAATGCCGCTGCAGTTGCTGCAGCTACCGCCGGATTGGCAAGTGAAGTACACATACCAAAGGGGCCGATATTACCGGGCGTTGCGTCCTGTATGGTCGCTATGGGTTTCCCCGCATTGACCACGCTTTGCTGGGATGAGACACGGATGGGTGCAGGAGCAAGTCCCATAGAGCACACACATTGCCCTCCCATCGTTACTAATTCACTCATTTAACTGTTTTCCTCTTTCTCAGACTGAATGCTTCCGGATCGGCTCTTTGTCATATCAAGAACCGCATGTTCCGGATCATGAAGATCTAACTGCTGAAAGTACTCTTCGCCTTTTACCACATATCTCAACAACAGGTTGAGATTCTTGGCGTCATCCCTTACACGGAGCAGATAATCTCCGTTTGGCCTGACTTCCCCGAATATGACTCTGCATACAGGGGCATTGACCACATAGGGCTTCTTAAGCGAATCTGCCAGGGTCAGTACTGATACTGAATCGGTATCGGACACTGTGATTTTTTCATAACTTTTTCCGTCGGCCTGTAGTAATCCGTAATGACCGTATCCCATGTCAAGAAATCTGCCGGACTGTTTGATGACGGACATCTTACGGGTCTTCTCCGTAAAGTCCACCAGACGGCATAAAACCTTTGTAGGATCCAGTGCTTCCAGGCTTTCCAGAAATGGAAGGTTTCCGAAAATCGAGGTGACTGTCTCCCCTTTTGCATTCTTCTCTGACGGTATCAGGAAGACGACGCAGGTTGGGATCCTGTCGTCCAGTTCTTCGTAACGGACGTCCATACTTTTCTTTTCGAACCCGTACACCTCCGTATCCAGGCGAAAATTTTTACGTTCTGTGTTGATCAACACGAAGCTGCCTGCTCCACGGGGTTCCGGGCGTATGCGCGTTCCATCGGCGAAAAACTGTACATTGTTTTCTTCGACCGAAGCTCCCGTTGTGGTGTCGATCAGCCAGATCAGCAGCCCCAGCTGCGCACGTATAACAGAAGCCATTTATTCCTGATTCCTCCTTTCCTCTGTAAGTTGTAATGTAAAACTTGCATCCGTAACTCTCGGAGTATCGATGATCTCGGCACTGGAGAGAAGTACGGGGGATGCCTTATAAAAGAGACTTACCTGATACGGTTTGTTAATGGCCTGCCATACTCTTACTTTTTCTTCCAGGGTGATCTTCGCCTGGGAGAGAATGATGGGAGGCTCTTCATTGGTAAGCCAGGACTGTAACTCGGAGGGATTCACAGAATTATTGTCATTGACGATCTGCGCCACCTTTCCGATGATCTTCTGAATATCCGGATCCTTCAGTCCCATCTGGGATCCACCGTTAATGAAGACCATATAATACAATGAATAGGGTCTGGGGGCCCGTTGCATCTGCACCCTTCCCCTTCGAACATATTCCGGTTGTGTAACCTCCACGTCTTCTTTGATGTCATACAGATAGAGGCCTACAATATAGTCCACATCCTGGGAAGACGGGGATGAGATTTCGATGTTATTGGCGGAAGGGATGGGTTCCGGACACATCTTTTCTCTTAAATTTTTAACGATATAAGCACTTACGTCCGCTATGATGGAATAATCAGCCATTTTTCATTCCTTTCCGGTTATTCTAAAGTTTCAAGAAATGCATCTGCCCGGTCACTGATCCTCTGGGTATAGCACACTGCATAATCTTTTCCTGTTACATACTGTGCACCGCACTTTAAGTATGTAAGGGTATCTGCTTCATCCAGATAGAAGCCGTTCATAAATACCGCAGCCGTCTTGAGTGAAATGGTATCTGCTCCCAAAAGCCCCTGGGCAGAACCGGTGGTAAAGGTATAAACCGTAGAACCTTTGGTAAGGATTGCCGACTGCCTGGAATCATCGTATACATATCGATACGATGTAACTTTTGCCAGGGTCTTAACGGCTACGTATTCTTTGGAATGATCCCTGGTATATTTCTTATAAATGTATTTATTGTTCTTGTTAACGCCTTCATCCAGATACTGCTTTGCCAGTTTTCCTGCTGCAGAAGATCCCTTTTCGTTTAACCTTGCCATGGCTATGGTAACCACTGCCAGATCGGCATCCGACCAGGTATCGGAAGCTCCGAAGGCATTTTTCACAGCGGCTGCAAGATCCGATTCCGAACCGGAACCGCCATCCGATGCTCCGGATCCGTCTCCGTCTTCACCGCCTTCTCCGCTACCGTCTTCTGCATCCTCCAAGGCGGCTTCCAGCTCATTCATAAGGGAGGACGGCGCATCCGTTCCTTCCATCGCATCCCTCAGTTCCTTCAGGGCATCGGTTGCCCCCAGCCCTGCCAGGGCATCGATGGTATTGGAAAGAGAATCAAAATCTCCGTCGTTGACTTTTCCTTTTGCTTTATCCAGCAGTTCATCCGTAAGACCTTCCAGAGAATCTCCCAGACCGTTGATCAGCTCTGCCGCTCTTCCTGCAGAAGTGTTCCCTGAGAGTTCATCCATAATGGAATCGATCTCTCTTTGAATATCCTGATCCGCTGCCTGGATCTGGGCTTCCAGATCCGCCGCCCTTGACAGGTCGTTATCATCCAGTGCCGCCTGACGGTTTTGCTGCAGATCGGATTTTTTATCTTTCAGATGATCCAGTTCGGAATCCAGACTGGGATCCCCCTCTTTAATGGTTTTCGCCGTTTCTTTCAGCCAGATGATGTAATCCCCGTCGGACTGCAGCGCCTTGACGGAAAAAGCATCCTCTTTTACCTGCTTCTTCCAGCCATCTGCCAGATCGATCTTGCTGTAAATGCTGGAAAGAGACTGCGCGGATTTCATTCGTTTGAACCGCTCGGACATAATATACTGCAGATCATTACGCCTGGTTTCCAGTTCGTTTTTCTGATTGGATAACAGATTTTCCAAAACCGCTACGGTTTTTCCGCTGGCAAGCGCTGCGGAATATTCTCCGGAGACACCGCTTGTAAGTGCATTCAGGAAATTACTTTCCGCTGCAGGAAGAAGCACATTGTCCAGAATATTCAGCTCTTCATCGGACTCACGCACCACGCCGTCCTTAATGTTGGTCACATGCTTTAACTTGGTGGTATCGCCGCTGAGACCGGCCGCACTTGCACTGGCAATGACATCCATACTGTATTCATAAATGATATGATCCAGCACACTGTCCGAGTCCTTCAGTGCCTTGGCGGAATATTCACTGTAACTGGTCTGACAGCTTTCCATACAGGTTGAAAGTGCATCCAGAATGGAGTTGTCAGGGATCAGATAGGATTCCTCTTCTTCTTCGTCATCCTCTTTTTCATCGGGAACGACCGGAATATACCAGTCCGTATAGTTCTTGGCCTTTTTCTTATCCCGCTCCGATCCGGTAGTTGATGAAAAATCATGATCTAAACAGGTCTTCAGAGGGACCAGCCAGGAAGGGGTTCCCAAGGTAGACAGGGTTTTAAAATTCCCTTTTGCTGTGTAGCAGGAACCGGTGGCCATATCGTATAACTCGCCCACTGCGTTCTCATCCAGCTGCGAAAGTTTCTCAAATACCAGCGCCCTTCTTGCCGCATCCACTTTTCCCATAAGAGAATAAACAATGGCTGCCTCTGTTTCATTCTTTTGATTTTTTAAAGCTTTGTAACACTGGTACAACCGATCCAGCTGTTCATCCAGCTTTGCGGTTTCCGCATCCTGCATATTCAGCCCGAAGAACGTAGTGATGATCTGATAATAGTAGACATCCGCTCTCACCTTCCCCTGGTCGAAGGATGTACGGTTATTTAAAAATTCCAGCTCGGAAATGGTATCCAGTTCTTTGCTGAAGGTATACTGCATCTTAAGAGATTCCAGTTCCGGAAGGTTCCGCAGATCATAAGGATCCGTCAGATCGAAGGGATTCTTTTCCGCATTGTCATAGACATCCGTAAGGACCCCTTTTTCGTCCACATAATATTTCACCAGAAGATCCTGCATTTCCTCTTCTTCAATGGGAGTCCCTTCTTCGGTGATATCCACAAGCATGCCGGAATCGGAAAGACTGAACCAGCTTCCTCCTCCGAATTCGGACTTATAATACATGGTGTCCTGTGCGGTATCGCTGCCGGTTTCCTTGGCCTGCTGCATCAGATCATCGGTAAGGCCCTTACGATTGATAAGGTAAACACCGACAAATACTACGCCGTTTTCAATGGGATGTGAGGCGCTGTAAGTTCCGAAAGGAATGCACTCGTTTTCATTCACGGCAGCGTGTGCACTCTGTCCCATCCGGGGCCAGAGCGTTGCAAAAAGTGCCACCGCAAGAACCATCGCTATTATTTTTTTTCCTGTTCTGAATCGCTTCTTCATAGATTACTTCTGCTTCTTTATCTTCTTCGTAGTAGGATCAAAAGTTGCTTTGTAAAGTTCCGCTTTGGATTCGTCGTAAATCGTGATCACCATCCGGTCCAATCCGGACTCGATCAGCGCCAGATGCTGAAAACCGGTTCCCAACGCAATGGGTTCATCTCCTGAAACATTCACGCCATCTTTGGTATCCACTTTGTAATAAGCAGCCGCCTTATCTTCGGTGATCTTCGGTGTTATGGTGACAAGTCCCACTGCTTCATCGGTCAGTGTCTCATATAATCCGATCTCGTCTTCGGAGCCCTTCACAATATTCCGGCCGGAAACAATGGGCAACGGTCCCGAGGATTCTGCCGGGTCGATGACCACATCATCCACAAAGGTTTCTCCGTCGTATAACCGGATCTTTGCCGAATCCAGCACATTCTTTGTAATGGCCAGATGTTCCAGTTCCTTATCGATCTCCGTTCGTTCTCCGATCTGTTCTCCGTCACACCATAATTCAAAATGCGTCACGGAAACCTCGAAGTCTTCGGGTATATATACCGTTAAAATAAAGGCTTCGTTCTGAATGACCTGGCGGATATAATAATAAGCTCCTTCCGCTGTGGTCTTCTCCACATGACTGTATGCGGAATCTGCTGCGCCAAGGTCTGCATCATTGCCTGCAAAATAAGCACTGACAGCACCGCAGGTCAGACGATCAAAGGAATACAAGGTTTCGGAATAGGTTTTCATCAGATCCAGGAAACTGTTCTGCAGTTCCTCATAATCGTCTGCTTCCGAGGAGTATTCCTCGAAGGAAACTTCTCCCACCTTGTTACGGAGGAAATCCGCTTCCAGGTCTTTTTCCGCCTTATCCAGTTCCTTAATGGCAGAAAGGTAGGAATTCCGAATGGAAATGTAATTCTCAAAGGAATCCTTTACCTGCTCAACGACCGTATTTTGCGCATCTTTTTTGGCCACCTGTGCCGCGCTGTAATTTAATACGTCTTCGTATAACACATTGGGATCGTCATCAATATATCTGGTACCGTCCAGGCTTCCCTTAAACCAGAGTTTCGGGATCTTAACAAACAGGATCCTCTTTTTGCCTTTCCAGTAGCTGTCAATCTTTTCCAGAAACATTTTATAATCACTTTTAAAGGCTTTCTGAAGGCTTCCTTTGATCTCTTTCCCGTTAAGTGCCTGATTCACATAGCCGGAAACCCGGTAAATGTCCCCGCCGTATTTGGAACTCATAAGATTGTAATTAGTCTTTAAAGAGATCCTGGCGGTTGTCTCATTCATGCAGGCTTCATAATAGGTCTGATCATGGTCCAGCGTATACTGGATCAACGGATCCAACACACTTCTGGGAATCGAGCTGTCCAGAAAAGGCGTTTCAAACCGATAACCGGTACTGACGTCCGTCCCCAGCTTGGTGGATAACTTTTCCAGTTTTGCTGTGAGGTTACGCTGATCACCGGCCACGGTTTCCTTTGCTTTTTCCAGTTTCTTCTCCAGTGCATCTACATCTGCCTGTGTGGCGTCACCGGAATAAAGCCGCGTCTGATTTCTTTCAAGCGCCTTCTTATAGGCTTCCAACCGTTGCTGCTCAAAAGAGATCTTTCTCTGAAGAAATACGATCTCCACATACAGGTTGTTGATCTCCTCAAACACAGATAACTGCGTATCGATCAGCTTATTTTCCGCCACATCGATCTCTGCCTGAATGGAAACCGGCTTAAACTGAAACTCGTATGCCTCTGCTTCCGTAGGCTGTGTGGGAAACTTAAAATTCAACAACGGAGACCATCGAAACTGCGATAAACTGGCTTGTTTCAGCTTAATGGCTTTCCTGGCACTTTCCAGATTTGCCTGTTTTACCTCAATGGCCTGTTCTGCCTGAAAGTATGCCGTGCTTTCTTCAATGGCCAGTGCTTTGGCAGCATTTAAGGTCAGCAGCTTGTCCCCGCCGGTTTGTGCCGCATCGGCCCGCAGAGAAGCTACCGGGCTTAAAAACGCACCGGTCAGCATAAGAAGGGCCGCAAAAAAAGACGTTATTCGATTCATCCTTTGGAAGGGAATCCTCATTCGTTGTCCTCCACAGCACCGCTTATGCTATAAAAGCTGAATGCTCCGTTTTTCTCTTTGGAATAAAAGGTATAGGTAATATCCCCCACTTTATAAGCGGTAAGATATAATACGTAATCCTGGTCGTAATCTTCCACGACCGTCACATCCGAATAAGGTGCGGTCACTTCCATGAAAACCGGTCCGGAGAGAGCGGCTCCTGTTTCATTCAGGATGTTGATCACCACTGCTTCCGAAAACAGTACGTCGGAATTACCTTCGTACACCGGTTCACCCAGAGCGGATGAAAGTTCCGACAGGCTGCTCACATATTCCTTGCCCAGGAAGAAGGAATCCGATAATACATAGATCCCGCTTACCATCACATCGTCATTTAATGCCTCTGCATCCTGTGCTCCGAAGTAAAGAGCTCCGATATCCGACATATAGACACAATACTCGTCGTCATTGTTCCATATTCTTCGCGATCCCGAATACATTGCTCCCACTTCTTCGGTGGACTTCCCCAGAAAAGCGGAATAAACGATCTCATCATTGGCAAACAGTCCGTCAAAAATGACTTTTCCGTTTTCCGCACACAGCTTGCCTTCCCCGTTTTTCAGGCCTGCCGTAAAACCACCCTCGTAGTACAACGTTCCGTTTTCTCTGTAAAGCATTCCGGTTCCGTCATAGAGGTTCTCATGAAAGGATCCCTCATAGTTCAGCGTACCGTTTGAATAAAACAGCTTACCTTCCCCTTCGTAATTGTTCTTCTCAAACTTTCCCCGATATACAATGGCTCCACTGGGATCATAAAGCGTCCCTTCCCCTGCTACGTATCCATCGGCCACATTCCCTTCGTAAGCAAGGTATCCGCTCTTTCCCAGGATCCGTACCTTGTCTTTGGCCATACGCAGCTGTATGGAGTTATACTTATAGGTTCTTAGAGTATCTTCACTTCCAAAACTCTGAAAGGCATTACGTACAGAGAAAATGTACCAGACACTGATCACTCCCAGAAAGATCACGATACTGTAGGCCAGCTTTTTACTGATCATCCATCCGAAGACGGTGTAGTAATCATCGGGATCCTTGGGTTTTACATCAAAGAGCTTGGTGAAGAATTGCCGAAGCCTGGTAACCAGCTGTGACCTTATAAAATTCCAACTTGTCCAGAGCTTGATCTTTGACATGATCGCGGCAAACCGCGATTTGATCGTAGATATAAGCACTGAAAACAGATTGCTTCCGTTCAAAACCTAGTGCTCCTTTCGGCCACAATTTCAATCTGCATGAATGGCTCCGGCCCTGCTTCCAATGGTCGGCGGGCTATCTAAAAGCCGTTCACTTTCAAACAGATACCAGCGAACGATCTCATCCCCCGGATCATTCTTAAGTATCTCGGAAAAAGCATTTCTGGCGATATAATAATCGCTTGCGTAAAAGACCCGGATGGCCTCTTCAAACTTGTTTCTGTATAAGAGACGCAGTTCCCGGACCTTCTTGGGGCATCCGTCCAGGATCTCATAAAGCTTGATATCCCTTCCGTTGTCTCCCACATTTACATAACCGATATAACGGTAATCAAATGCATTGGTTTCCCGCATTTTCACATCTTCCGTTACCACAATGGAAAGCTTCTGTTTCCGGAACCAGCCCGCCAGTTTTAACAGCTCCGCAGAACCGGACGAAAGAAGGAATACTCTGCTCTGGTCCTCATTTCCGGTCACTCCGTAGCGGAAGTTACCATGGTACAGGAAAAGGGAAGGCACGGTGCCGGATTTCCCGGACTCTCTGCAGTATCTTAAGTAATCCACTGCAAAATCCTGCGTATTAACAGCATCATCGGTAAACAACATATCTACGGTTGCAAGACCGTCCCGGTCGGACACGATCACTCCTTCTTTGTCTGGATGATCCTTCAGGAAGGAAAGGAGTCCGCTCAGTTCGCTGATCCTTGTATCCGCTCCCTCTTCCGGAGCATTGGAAATGATCCCCAGTGTTCCAAGAAGGGAAACGTTATCTCCGTTTTCCACATCCAGGATGGAATCCTTTCCCAGAATCTTTTCGATATTTCTGGGAGCAAAACGGAAGTAGGCTTCATATCGTTTGTAACTGGAATAATTGATCTTATCGATCTTCTTTTCGATTTCCCTTAAACTGTTCCACATATTTAAGAGATCGCTGCCGACCGGATTTTGAGGTTTTAAATAAGCGGACCGGCCGTTCACCGCTACCTCTGAGATGGCTTTGTCAAACCGCTTGATATCTGCGGCCACCAACCAAAGTACAAACAGGATCAATCCGCTTGCGATCACAAAGAGGATCGCCAGATCGCGGATCACTTTGCTCTTTTCACTGCGGTCGAATTCTCCCGCATCGTAACGAATGATCCCTACAAATGTAATGGCATTCCCTTCGGGAGAAGTCACTGCAAAAGCGGAAAAGTCTTTTCCGGGAACCGATACATCATAAAAGTCCGTGATGCCGGATCCTCCGATTTCACTCCAGAGAGAGCTGTTCCCGTAATGATCCTGCGCCAGTCCATTGTTTCTTCCGTCTGCGGAGCAGATCACGGTGCCGGTTTCGGTACTGATGGCAAACGCATCATAAAAGGTCTCCGAAGCGGATTCTCTGCTTACGAAACGGTTGATGCTCCTTTGTAATCTGCCGTAGGTATCGCTTTCATACCAGGTGTCATCCGCCTGGGTAAATACCATGCCCTCTGCTTCTTTGGCCAGTGTCTTCAGAGTATTTACTGCATAATCCTCCCGGGCTTCTTTCACATAATGGGTTTTCAGACCGGAAAATCCGGAATAAAACAGGAAGATCATAAATACCATCAAAACTTCCAGGATCAGTCCCACATAAACCATCCGGGTCTGTCCCGAGAAAAGACTCTGTCCCAGGATCAGGATCCCCAGAAGGATCAACGTTCCAACGATCCAGTACATCAGAAGATTTCCGGAAAGTTTCAGACGATCCCCAAAGGAAAAATGTATTCTGGAAAGTGCATTCTTCAGATACGGATCCCCTGCAAACAATCCTTCCGGTGCATCGGCATCGGTACGGATGTGCAATGTGCCTTGTCCGAAGGCTGCATCTGCAATAAACCGTCCTTCCGGTGCTTCTTCCAGATAAATGCTGTCAGGCGTTACCGCATCGGCTTGTTCATCCTGCTCCTTCGCCAGCGTGACCAGATCGGAAATGGTAACCGCATAGGATTCCGCAAGACTTCCGTCCGTGGAAACTGCGGAAACAATACCTTTACCACTTGCTACGTTCAGATCTACAGCTTTTTCACCGGCATGTAGCTCAAATGCAGCGGTCTGTTCCAGGAGCTTCAGATCCTGGGTATACGACAAAATCCTGTAAGATCTGCAGATGCCACCTTCATCGTTTCTGGCGGAATCCAAAGAAAGTACATACAGTTTTCCGTCACTGATAAAAAGATCCACTGCGGAATGATCCCTGTCGGTCGAAACAGCCCTCACTTTTCCTTTCGCGTCAAAGACATATAGTCTGGTTCCGCCGTCTGCCGTATCCAGATAATAAAAATCCTCACCGGAAGTAGCCCCCTTGCCAAATGCATTGTAAGAAGGTTTTACGACTTCCCTGAAGGCCACCACAGGGAACAGACATACCGATATCAGTATGAAGATCAAGCAAATGATCACGGATGAACGTTTCATTAAAAACCTCGGATAATCGAATTATTGCAGTAAGGACTCAGTCCCTATCCGCTTAAAATTGTTGATGAAAAACCGTAGCCATGGGACGTCTCCCAGGAACGCGTTGGTCAGGAACATAAAAGCTGCAATTACAACCAGGATCAGGCAAAACCAGAAAAGGACTCCGAACAGCCGATCTTTGTTCACCGTAAACCATGTCTTGATCCGGCTCAGGATCCCTTTGCGTCCTTTGGGCGTCGCCGAGATCCGTACATCCCGATAGAGCTCTGTGAATTTGGAATAGCTGCGACTGGCGATCTTCTTCTGCAGCAGCAGGTAACTGTCTGCTTTCAGGGACGCC
>JAILDL010000097.1 GCA_024689465.1 Lachnospiraceae bacterium | reverse complement strand
TCCGTCAGCTCTCTTGGCACCAAGTCTCTTGGACTCGGAATCACGGCCGTTCTTTGTAGAACCAACACCCTTTTTATGAGCGAATAACTGAAGGTTCATATTCAACATGAGTTTACACCTCCTCGATAGTTAGTCTTAAATGCTTTTCGCCATACTGGCTCTGAATGTTTTCCAGACCTAAGAGCAGAGACTTCATAAAAAGCTGTCCCTTTTCATCAGCCGGGTTACCCATCCGAAAGATCACGATGCCTTCTTCTTCATTGGAAGAATCCGTAGCATCCGCATCCGTAAAGGTCTCAATACTGTTCACAGTGTTGATGATCAAAACGGAAATAGCAGCGCAGACAATGTCTTTACCGCTGGGAGCAAAGAATGCATGCCCGTAGGTATAGAATCCGGTATATCTACCCTCTGCGTTTCGCTGTATGGTAACCTCGACGCCCTTACTCTGTTTCGAAAACATATCCGATCACCAAATTAGGCATTGATCTTGTCGATCTTTACTTCGGTATAAGCCTGTCTGTGACCGTTCTTCTTATGATAACCGGTCTTGCTCTTATACTTGTAAACAACGACCTTCTTGTCACGATCCTGAGCAACAACTGTAGCCTTAACGGTTGCGTTTGCAACATCATCAGCTACCTTCAGCTCCTTATCGCTTACTGCAAGAACGTCTTCAAATGTTACTTCGTTTCCGACTTCAGCATTCAGCTTCTCAACGCGGATCACATCGCCTTCAGAAACCTTGTACTGCTTTCCGCCTGTTGCAATAATAGCGTACATAGGACATCCTCCTATTCTTCAAATCTCGCTAACTGTGGTGGCACCTCCAAATGGGCACACTTTTACCTCGTTATGCGGCATACTCAAGTATCCTACCATCAATCCAGACAAATGTCAACAAGTTCTTCGGCCAAAGGTTTGTCCTGTTTTTCTCTGGTAAGCTCTACGATTCCCAGCTTGGTATAATCTATAAAACGGGTGCGTCCCCTGTCGATCTCCAGAACCTTTTTAAGCTCCTGAAGAAACAGCGGAACAGTTTTCCCATCCATATTGATAAAGTCGATGAGGATCATCCCGGAAAGATTCCGCAATTGGATCTGGTCCATAGCTTCCCGGGCTGCTTCCACATTGATATCCATTGTCCTGGAAGTCTGGGCGTTTTTCTTTTCCTTTTTGATATCCTTTGAAGAATTGACATCGATCACCGTCATGGCTTCCGTCTGGTCGATGATGATGCTTCCTCCGCCTTTTAACCACAGGATCCGTTTTCTGCAGGAATCCAGTTTTTCCCGTAGGCCGTAAACCTGACTTAAGGTAACACCCTTCTCTTCGTAAAGCCGAAGGGGAAGCTCTTCCTGTATCCCAAACTCAGAAAAACAGTTTTCACAGGCTTTATACACTTCCGGATCGTCGGTGAGGACTTCCGAAGGCATCTGCGGACATTTTCGGATCAGATAATCCATCAGTGGATCCATTCCGGAAAAGATCCGTTCATACAGTCCGTGATGAACGCCCTGGGTCAGGATCTTCTTAAACAGTTGCTCCAGATAGGAAAGCTCCCCAAAGAGGGCATCCTCCGATGCTTCCCCTGCCAGGGTGCGTACCATGATCCTGCAGGGAAACTCCTGCAAAAAGGGCTTTACTGCATCCTTCAGCATCTCTTCCAGTCTTCTCTTATCTTCTGCCGACAGCTTTGCGGAAAAGGTCAGGCCTTTCCCGGTAGAATCCAGCACCAGATAGCGTCCGGGCAGCGATATGGTGGAAGAAAGGGTCATCAGTTTATTCTTCTGGGGAAGCTGTTTTATCTGTACCAGAAGGCGATCTCCCACATGCAGAGCTTCCGGGAGTGCTTCTTTACACGGGCCGTTACACAAAATGGGAATGCTGTTTGCCGCAACCTCCAGATACCCCATGGTTTTTTCCTTTTCCCTGTCCGTTCCGGCCTTACCTTCCCGGATCCGAACAAAGATACCATGACTTCCTACAATGTTGGTGATCTGACCGATATAGATATCGCCGATCTGGTCTGTACCGGTCCTGTCATCTTCCGAAAGGAGCAGGCTTTTATCTACACCTGCATAAGTCAGCTTATCATCCGTCACCCGAAGGATCAGCACCGGATCCCCGGGGAGTGCGGCATCGGAAGAGGTTTTATATTCTTTTTTTAATAACAGCAGTTTATCATCCTGTTTTTCCTGAAATTCAGGAGAAACAAAGGCTGCCTCTTTCCGGATCTGACGGGACATGCAGGCCTTTCCGGCGAAGTCTTAACAGACAACGCCTGTTTTTTGATCAGGTAAAATCGGTACAGAATGCGTTCATGGGATAAAGCTGATCATCCTGTTTCAGATAGGTATCTTCACGGGTAACGGTAAAAAGCTCCTCGGGTTTTTCCGTAATCCCCGCAAACGTTAAGAGCTGTTCCATGATCACCATGGGTTTGATATGGGTAACGGAACCGGTATCAATGAGCATATACACAGAGCCGTCCTTTTCATACAATTCGTGGATATGCTCTTTTAAATCCAGCTGCGAAACCGTCTTTTTCCCTTGTTTCTCAATGATGATGGAATCCTGTGCATAGAAGTCACAAACGACTTTCGAAAGGTCCGGGATACGAACCTTTACATCCTCCCGAAAGGCAACCGTATAAGAAGCTGCTGCTACCGCACTCATGGCCTTTTCTGCCTTTTCCGGAAGCTGCTGGAAGGAAAGGATCCGAATACCTTCTACGCTCTGGGCATTCATCCGATCGATCATATCCTGACTGGTGGTCGCGCTGTATAAGGATACGTCCAGATATTCCCCATTGCTGCAGACTCCTACGGCAAGAGGGGACGCAAAGCTCATAACCTGGTGGGGAGAAAAACCTTCCGTATAGGCAATGTCAATGCCGCTTCTTCGGAAGACCTTCTGAAAAAAGCGCATGATATCCAGATGCCCGATAAATTTCATAACACCGTACTTGGCAAATTTGATCCGGCACTTGATCACGGGGATTTTTTCCTTAACCTGTTTTTCCTGTTTCAGACTTTCTTCTTTCAGGTCCGAAAGCTTTTGCGCCATCGGATCCTGTTCCTGTAAGTTGTTATCCATATTCTCAATCATGGAAAGGAGATTCCTCTCTCTCAAAAAATGCACTTAGAACCTGGCATCAAAGCAGATACCGCAGCCATACTTGGCAGCACCGCAGTGGTTACACTGAACCTTGCAATTAGGGGTTACCGATTCTTTGCGGGCATTCTCCCATTCTCTGAGCAAAAACTCCTTGCTGACGCCGCAGTCCAAAAAGTCCCAGGGAAGGATCTCATCCACCGGTCTTTCCCGATTGGTGTAGAAAGTATAATCGATGCCGCATTCTTCAAAGGCCTTCAGCCACCGTTCGTTGTCGTAATATTCGCTCCAGGCATCGAAAATGCCGCCGCTTTCATAAACCTTTAAGATGGCCTTGTTAAGCCTTCTGTCGCCTCGTGCCAATACGCCTTCCAGTTCGGACAGATCCGCTTCATGCCAGATGTACTTGATCCGCTTCTGGTTTAACTGCGCATGGATCCCGGCTCTGGTCTTATAGGCTTTGTCGATGAACTCCTCTTTGGTGTTCATTCTGGCCCACTGAAATGCCGTAAATGGCTTTGGCACAAAGAAAGAGGTACTGGCTACGATCTGCACCGGTTCCCGGCGCTGCTCTTTGGGGATCTCGTCAAAAAAGGCTGCCGCAATGTCGTTGGCCAGTTCACCGATACCGGCGATGTCTTCATCGGTTTCAAAGGGAAGTCCCAGCATAAAGTAAAGCTTTACTCTGGTCCAGCCCCCGCGGAACGCCATAATGGCTCCGTTTAAAATATCCTCATGGGTCAGACCCTTGTTGATCACATTGCGCATCCGCTGAGAACCTGCTTCAGGCGCAAAGGTGACGGAGGACTTCTTAATATCCTGTACGTGCTTCATCACGTCCAGAGAGAACGCGTCGATGCGAAGAGACGGCAGGGAAATGTTGACATGGTTCTCATGGCAAAACTCCATGAGCTGTTCCAGCAGCTGCGGCAGTTTCTTATAATCCGAGGAAGACAGGGAGCTTAAGGAGATCTCCTCATGTCCGGTGTTTTTGATCAGCGTCTTGGCATTTTCCAGCAGCACATCCGGATCTTTTTCCCGCACAGGTCTGTATAATTCTCCGGCCTGACAGAAACGGCAGCCACGAATACATCCTCTTTGAATCTCCAACACCACACGGTCCTGGGTCACCTTGATAAACGGAACCACCTGTTTATCAGGATAATGCACGTGGGAAATATCCTTTACGATCTCTTTATGGATCATGTCCGGTGCTTTATCGTACAGCTTTTTCCGCTCCTTGATGGTCCAGTCCTCGTTATAGACTTCTTCATAAAAACCGGGAACATAAATGCCCGGGATCTGACTGGCCTTCTGCAGGAAGACAATCCTCTCTTCTCCGCTGTTTTTCCATTCCCTGTAAAGATCAAGCAGCTCCCGATATCTGGTCTCACCTTCTCCGATGTAGAACAGGTCAAAGAAATCCGCGATGGGTTCGGGATTATAGGTACAAGGTCCGCCGCCGATAACGATGGGATCCTTTTTTGTCCGGTCCTTTGAAAGCAATGGAATGCCGGAAAGGTCCAGGATCTGCAGGATGTTGGTATAACACATCTCATACTGGATGGTGATCCCAAGGAAATCAAAGTCCTTAACCGGTTCCTGGGATTCCAACGCAAAAAGAGGAATCTTACGATCCCGCATGATCTTATCCAGATCCGGCCAGGGTGAATAAACCCGTTCACACCAGGTGTCTTCGAAGGAATTCAGAAGACTGTACAGAATCTGGATCCCAAGATGCGACATGCCGATCTCATAGACATCGGGAAAACACATCGCAAAACGGATCGCAATATCCTCTTTGTTTTTGATCACAGAATTAAATTCGTTGCCGATATACCGTGCAGGCTGTTCTACCTGCAGCAGGATATCGTCGGATAATGCTAATTGTCGCATGAAAAGAATTCCTCTCAGCGGTTGGCCAGATCTCTGGTAACCTCCTCCCAGGTAATTCCCTTCTCTGCCATCAGCACCATCATATGGTACAGAAAATCGGAAATCTCGTAGGTTACTTCATTGGAGCTTGCATTCTTGGCTGCAATGACGATCTCGGTTGCTTCCTCGCCAACCTTCTTCAGTATCTTGTCCAGCCCCTTATCAAACAGATAATTGGTATAGGAGCCTTCTCTGGGATGAACCTTGCGGTCCAGAATTACATTATAAACATCCTCAAATACATGTAAAGGGTCATCCTTTTGCTGTACAGAGCGATGGGCTATGTCGTTGAAGAAGCAGGAATATGCACCGGTATGGCAAGCTGCCCCCACCTGGGAAACCTTAGCCAAAATCGTATCCAGATCGCAATCCGCCGTCAGGCTTTTTACATACTGGAAATGAGAGCTGGTTTCCCCTTTGATCCAGAGGGACTGTCTGCTTCTGCTATAATAAGTCATTTTACCAGTTTTCAAGGTCATTTGGTATGCCTCTTTATTCATATAGGCAACCATCAGGACTTCATTTGTCCGAACATCCTGCACAACAACAGGAACAAGCCCCTGCGGATCTTTTTTCAGAGATTCCCAGGTCAGGTTGGGTAAAAAAGCATCCATTTCCAGCTGATCTTCCTGAAGAAGGCGATTTTTAAAGGTCATCAGTTGATCGGCCAGAAGGTTCACATCGTTTCCGGCTACTCCCAGGACGTTCTCCTGCAGCAGATCTTCCCGTGCTTTTTCCTCAAAGCTTTTACAAAATGCAGAAAGGTCATCGCCTCTTACGAAGGTATCATAAAGGGTGATCACCGGTAAGGTGATGGAGGTCTCGTTCTTTAAAAACTCTGTTACCGGTGTACCTGCCTGATCTACCACATAGCAGCTTACCAGTGCATCGATCTGTGCTTTCTCTTCCACAGAAAGAAGGCTGTATCCATCCGCATCTCCCTCTGCGCCCAGGACTCTTCCCAGGATCTTTTCCTTTCCGAACTTTTTGGAGATCTCTTCCAGGCTTTTTCGCTCAACAGGATTCTCCAGATTCAGCATTGCCTGATCACAGCCTGCATACAGAAGCTTTTTCACATCCTCCATACGCCGGATGTTTCCGCTCCCGATCACAGGGATCCCGCAGGTGGCGCAGATCTCCTTAATGATATCCAAAGCCTGTTCGTGGGCTTCATCCTGCTTTTGGACAAATTCCGCTTCGGAAAGTCCTTCCGGGGAAACGCTTTCTCCGGACAGGTCCTGTACCAGAATGGCATCCGCTCCAAAATCCGAAAAAGAAGCGGCATAAGAAACCGGATCCTCACAGATGACCCGGGCAGTATCCGGTCCATCCACCGCTTTTGAGTTTTGAAGATAAAGAATACAGATCAGTTTTTTCATAACCGTTTTCTATAAAGCTCCTTTTGTGCTAAGTACCGATGTGATCCGGGGATCAAAGGAAGTTGCTTCGTCCAATGCCTTCCCGAAGGCCTTAAAAGCGGCCTCTATAATGTGATGGGTATTGATCCCGTCCAGTTGTTTCAGGTGCAGGTTCATTCCGGCAGAATAGCTGACCGCATAGAAAAATTCCCGTACCAGTTCCGTCTCCAGGTCCCCCACCTTATACTGGGAAAAGGACAGATCATAATTAAAATAGGGTCTTCCGCAAAGGTCCACTGCGCATAGGATCAGGGCATCGTCCATGGGAAGGATAAACTGTCCGTACCGTTTGATCCCCACTTTATCTCCGATGGCCTCTTTTATGGCACTTCCCAGAACGATACCGGTATCTTCCACCGTATGATGACCATCCACATACAGATCTCCCTTACAGCTAAGATCCAGGTCAAAGAAACCGTGTCTGGCAAATCCGGTGAGCATATGATCAAAGAACCCCAGACCGGTCTGGATGTTATAGGTCCCCTTTCCATCCAGGTTCAAAGTAACGGAAATATCCGTTTCCTTTGTGGTCCGATTAACCGTTACACAGCGATTGTTGCCGCTCATAGAAATCCTCCTGCGTGTTTGGATTGATAAATATAGTCTGACGAAAGATCATTCAAAACGGACATGAACGGAATTGGCATGCGCCGTCAGTCCTTCGTTCTTTGCAAACCGCTCGATATCTTCGTGGTCTCTTTTTAATGCTTCATAGGAGTAGGCGATAATGCTGCTCCTTTTTACAAAATCATCTACGCCCAGCGGGGAAAAAAACCTTGCCGTACCATTGGTGGGAAGGATATGATTGGGTCCCGCAAAATAATCTCCCAATGGTTCGGAAGAATAAGGTCCAAGGAACATGGCGCCCGCATTTTTAATCTTACTCATGGTTTCAAAGGGATTTTCGCTACAGATCTCCAGGTGTTCGGAAGCGATATCGTTCACCGCTTCAATAGCATCCTCCATGCGGTCTGTGACCAGAATGTATCCATACTGATCCAGAGATTTCTGAATGATCTCCTTGCGCTCCAGAACCTGCACAAATCCATCCACTTCTTCCGATACCTTCTGCGCCAGGCTTTCCGAAGTGGTCACCAAAATGGCGGAAGCCATCTCGTCGTGCTCTGCCTGGGATAAAAGATCCGCCGCTACAAAACGGGGATTTGCGCTTTCATCGGCCAGGACCAGGATCTCGGAAGGTCCTGCCACGGAATCGATACTCACATATCCGTAAACCGCCTTCTTTGCCAGTGCAACGAAAATGTTGCCGGGGCCTGTGATCTTATCTACCTTCGGGATAGACTTTGTTCCGTATGCCAGTGCGCCGATGGCCTGCGCACCGCCTACTTTGTAGATCCGATCTACGCCGGCGATATCTGCGGCAACCAGGGTTCCGGGATTGACCTTTCCCCCTTCCAGAGAAGGTGGTGTGGTCATAATGACTTCTGAAACACCCGCTACTTTAGCCGGCAGCACATTCATCAACACGCTGGAGGGATAGGCGGCTTTTCCGCCGGGAACGTATACACCCACCCGGCTTAATGGCGTAATACGCTGTCCTAAGATAGATCCGTCTTCTCTTGTCTCGATCCAGGTGTTTCGCACCTGTTTCTGGTGAAAAGAACGGATATTTTCCGCAGCTTTTTTCATGGTTTCGATAAAAGCAGGATCCAGCTTTTCGTAAGCTTCCCGGATCTCTTCCTTTGTGACCTGTACATTCTCTTCGGTGATCTTTGCGTGATCGAATTTCTCCGTCAGTTCAAAGACGGCGGAATCTCCCTCGTTTTTTACCCGTTCCAGAATATCCGAAACGATCTTTTCATATTCTCCGTAGCTGGAGGGAGAACGTTTTAACAGATTGTTTAACAGGTCTTTTTTACTGCCTGCATCTAATTTTACAATTCTCATGATCTTCTATTTTCCTTCCTGTTCCAGTACCTGCCGCAGATCCCGGATCAACTTGCTGATCCGTTCATTCTGCATCCGCATGCTCACGGGATTTACGATCATTCGAGCAGATAAGGGACAAACTTCCTCTAATACCTCCAGCCCGTTTTCCCGAAGGGTGGACCCGGTTTCCACGATGTCCACGATCACATCGGACAGCCCAACGATCGGCCCAAGCTCCACGGAACCGTTTAATTTGATAATATCCACGGTCTGCTGTTTTTTATGGTAAAAATAATCTCTGGCGATCTCAGGATACTTGCTGGCCACACGGATCTTCTCATGATGCTCCAAAAGCTTCCTTGCTTCCGGGAAGCCGCAAACACACATCCTGCATTTTCCAAACCCTAAGTCCAACACCTCGTAGACTCTTCGGTTTTCCTCCAGGATAGTATCTTTTCCCACTACGCCGATGTCCGCTGCACCGTATTCCACATAGGTGGGTACATCCGGTCCTTTGGACAGGAAAAACTTCAGCTTTAATTCTTCGTTTACAAAGATCAGCTTCCGAGTATCCGGATCCTTCATTTCTTCACAGGAAATACCGATCTGTTCCAGTAGCTTTAATGTTTTATTGGCCAGTCTCCCTTTTCCGAGAGCAAAGACCAGGTAATCCTTTTCTCTGGCTGTCTGCATCATCCGATCATCACCTCCTGTGCGCTTTCTCCTTTGCCTTTGATAAACAGGCGATGATAAAAGCCCTGGGATAAGGCTGCATCTTTGTTAAAATGGCCTGCATCTCCTACCGGCAGCGCCGTAACAAAGGCGCCTTCCTTCCGAAGGTTATCCAGTTCCTTAAGGGCCTCTTCATAATCGGATACTTCGTATACGTACAGGATATTTTCCTGCTGCACGGGAATCCCGATCCCCTGACTCTGCAGGGCAGTCAGAACATCATCCAACACGGTTACAAAGCCGACTGCCGGAATATCCTTTCCGAAGAAACTCAGGAGCTTATCGTAACGGCCACCCTTCACAATAGCATCGCCCACACCGTAGGTATAAGCTTTTAAGATAATGCCCGTATAGTAGTTGTATTTACTGATCATAGACAGATCAAAGGATACATAACGGTCCACTCCATATGCCTTTAGCAGATCCAGCAGTCTGGAAAGATATCCCACTGCTTCCTGAGCCCGCTTGCTATGCACTTTGGAGGCACATTCCAGAACATCCTCTCCGCCGGTATAACCAAGTACCGCCAAAAGATCCTGTAAAGCATAATCGGGAACATTGTTCAGGGAATTAAGCAGTTCTTCTGCACCAAACAGGTTCTTGTTATGGATCAGTTCCCGCAGCCTCTCCTTGGTCCCTTCATCCAGACAAGCTTCCTGACACAGGCTGCTGAAGAAATTCACTTCTCCGATGGAAACCTGAAAATCCTGCAGACCGCAGGCAAGAAGTGTTTTTACCACCAGAGCGATCATTTCCGCATCCTGGGTAAGCAGTTGCTGCTCGTATTCGTCCCTGGAGCCGTCCTGAGAAGAAACTCCCATCAGCTCTGCGCCGATCTGGGTTCCTTCTTTTAACTTGCCCTGCAGGGAGGAAGTATTGGAGAACACATTTCCCTTATAGCAAAGGCGTACAGGGGATGTGGTCTCACTGAAATACTTCACCACACACCGTGCGACGGAAGGCGTAAAGTCCGGTCTGAGAACCAGGGTATCACCTTCCTTATCAAAAAACTTATACAGTTCTCTGGAAGGAGTGGTTCCGATCTCCTTGGAAAAAATATCAAAATACTCAAACGTGGGCGTTTCAATATCCCGGTATCCGAAGGTATGGATATTCTGTAATATGGTCTCTTCCAGTTTTTCCTTTCGAAGAAGTTCTTCTCCGTATATATCCCGAACACCTTCGGGGGTATGCAATCTCTGGTCTCGCATGGGTACCTCGCTATCTGTCCTTTATGCTTTAGTACGTTAATGTGCTACCGAATTATCACGGTATCATATTATCAAAGTAAATTAGCAATAGTATACCGAAGCCAAACGCATCTGTCAACGGATTTTAACGGTCATTTAGGTCTTTTTGCAAAGCCTCCAGATAAGGCACCATATAACCGCTCTGTTTTCCGATAAAATAGGACGCTTCCAGCATTTCTTCAAACCGGAAGCTCTTCCGGCCGCCGTTTACGGCACGATCCCAGAAAACCTTTAATGCCCGAAAAGGCAGATAATAATATTCCTGTCTGTGGGAATAGAGGATCAAGAAGAAGGCGATCCCCTGCTGCTTTTCAAACTCCTCCATGAAGCGAACCTGATGCTCATGGATGTTCTGCAGAGAAAAGGTATCCTGGGCCGATTCCTTGGCATCAAAACAAACCGGGATCCCCTGCACTGCGCCGATATAATCTACCGTACTTTTCTGGTCAAAATATGCCAGTGTAATGTGTCTCGTCGATTTCTCGATATTAATAGGCGTAATGGGCGTAGGGATCTTTTGGATCACCGCCAGATCGTTTTGCAGATAGATCTCATTGGTATGATTGATCAGATCCTCCAGGACCGATCCTCGAAGGCCTCTGGATTTCCAGGTTGGCATAAGATTACCTCACAAAATGAAAGGATCACAGGATCTTCTTTAAGATCCTGTCAAAGGAAGGCGGAATAGGTGCCTCTACGATAAAGCCGCCCAGTATCGCTTCTCCCGCTTCCACGCGATAGGCATGCAACAGCTGATTTTGAACAGAGCATTCCGCTTTCAAGGTTTCATTGACTTTTCGGGAACCATACTTGGGATCTCCCAGAATAGGATGCCCCAGGCTTGCTAAATGGGCTCGGATCTGATGGGATTTACCGGTGATCAGATGGATTTCCAAATAGGAAACCGGGATCTGCTTCCAGAAGCCCTGCTTGATACAGGAAATGCCGGTTTCAATGGGATCTCCTTCGCCCGTGGCAGAAATCTTTACCTGATTGGTCCGCGCATTCTTTTTTAAGTAGCCCCTGTGGATACCTTCCGGAACATCTGACCCGAATACCAGGGTGCGGTAATATTTCCCGATGGTCCGCTCTTTTAGAGCCTGTGAAACCACCTGCGCCCCTTTGATGGACTTGGAGATCAGCACGATCCCGCTGGTATTACGGTCCAAACGGTTTAAAACAGAGGGCTTAAAACCGGCGCTGTCCGGTATACGGGCAAGGGCCCAGTCATTTACGGATACATCCTTACCATCCGCTTTTTGCGTCAGGACACCCGCCGGTTTATTGACGATGAGAAGATCCGCGGTTTCATAAAGGATCCCCTGATCCAGTTCCGCAAAGAAAGACGGCTCCTTTTTAAGTGGTGCGTTTTTCTTTTGCGAGCCTTTTCCGTTTTCGCAAAAAGCGGCAAAGGTTTCATCAGAAAAGAAGATCTTCACCACATCCTCTTCCGAAAGGATCTCCTTCCCCTCCGCTTTTTTGCCGTTTAAAGTGATGTTCTTTTTTCGGAGCATCTTGTAGAGAAACGACATGCCGGCACCGGGCAACAGTTTATTCAGATATTTATCCAGCCGCTGACCGGCTTCCATACTTGCGATACGAAGTTCTTTCATGTTTTTTTGTTCCCGTCAGGAATCTTATAAACTGATGTTTCCCAGAAGATGGAAAACCTCCGGATCCTTGGTTCCTGCGGGAAGCTCCTTGATTTGACCAATCCGGTCAATATATGAATGCAGGTCCGAAAAGACCTTGATGCTGCGATCCTTATACCCGTTTTGCGTAAGAATGGTATCTGCATGGGCGATAAATGCTTTCTCATCCAGCTTTTTCTGTAACGTATAGGCAATGATCACATTCCCCCGTACGGTCAGGTGGGTCAGGTCGAAATTCTTCTTTTCGCTGGTCACATAAAAATCGTATCCCGCCGTAAGATCTGTGCCTTCCACGATGGGATCGATGGTTTCCTTTACGGATAAGGGCCCTTCGATCGTCCGCAAAAACATGATAAAGCGGATAGCACTTTTAGCAGCCGGTAAAAAACCAAGAACGGCAAGGATCGTACCGAAGTTTTTATTGGTCTTAAAATACCAGAGGCAGAAAAAATAAATGCCAAAGCTAAGCCCGAATAACAGCAGCGTGATCAGAAGGTCCAGCTTCTTATGATAGCTGTAATAGCCATATTGTCCTTTTACTCTCTTCTTCATGCTCATAAACGTCCTTGTAATAAATCATTGTAATCATAGAGGTAATGATCCGCAGTCTTCTTCTTTTCCTCTTCCGAGTAGGCAGAATAGGCATCGTCCACGGCAACCACTCTCATGCCGGCACTTTTTCCTGCCTGGATCCCGGCGATAAGATCCTCAAACACCAGACAATCGGAGGGATCGACCCCCAGCTCCTTTGCTGCCTTTAAATAAATATCCGGCGCCGGTTTCCCGATCTTTACTTCCCCGCTGGTCAGGATCACGTCAAACATGGCGTGGAGTCCGTGGGTATCGCATACGTTGTCCATCAGTTCCCTGGAATTGCTGGAAGCGATCCCCAGAAGGATCCCGGCCTTTTTTAATTCCTTTAAGAATTCGGATACTCCGGGTTTAAGCGGAACTTCGTTTGCGTATTTATCCCAGGCCATACGGTTCCAGGTATCCTTCATCTCCTCCAGCGAATCCGGTATGAGGAAATGCTCTTTAAAATAGACGGCTGTCTGATCAAAACTGATCCCTTCAATGCACTTTTGCAGATCTTCGGGCATAGGAATATGAAATTTCCCAAGATATTCGATATCGATGGCCTTCCACATCCACATGGAATCCACCAGTGTACCGTCCAGGTCGAAAATGCAGGCTTTGATCCCCTGCATACATTTATTTTGAAAAATCGGTTGCATGTATTTTTATTCCTGTTTTGACTGTTTTTTTATTTTCCTACATTTTTTATTTGCAGGGACTTTTAATTTACCAGATGTTTTCTGCTCTGCTTACTGCTGCGAATTACGATAGGTCAAAAGAAGCGCTTCCTCTTCCCCGGTGAGGGGTCTGTACTCTCCCTCCTGCAAAGCTTCATCCAGGATAAGGCTTCCCATGGAAAGGCGCTTTAATCCGGTCACTTCGTTTCCCACTGCGCAAAGCATACGCTTTACCTGATGGAATCGTCCTTCCGTAATAGTAAGATGGATCAAGCGATCTTCGATCACCGTAACCTTTGCCGGTGCGGTAACAGGTTCCGGTTCAGCTTCGGAGATATCCACCCCTTCTTCCAGCTTTTTGCAGGCATCCGGATCAATGGGATCCCGGAGATGCACTTCATAAGTTTTGGGCACATGCTTTTTGGGACTAAGGAGCATATGCGATAAAGCGCCGTCGTTGGTGATCAGTAAAAGTCCGGTAGTATCCTTATCCAGCCGTCCCACCGGATTTAAATCCCTGCCGGGATAATCCCGGAAATAATCCATGACCGTAGGCTGCTTTTTATCTCTGGCCGCGGTGAGAACTCCGGCGGGTTTGTGAAACATCAGGTAGTGAAAAACAGCATAAGAAACGGTTTGCCCATCCAGGCATACCGTTTCGCTCTCGTTTATCTTACGGTCCGGACTTTTGCAGACATCCCCGTTAACGGTGATCCTGCCCTTTCGGATCAGTTCCTTTACTTCCGAACGGGTGCCGATATTGACTTCACACAAATATTTATCCAAACGGATCATTGTGGTTTTTCCTTTTTCTCTTTTGGTCCCGGAACACATGGCGGATCAGCAGCACAAGGCCCAGGGTAAACAACAGGCCGGCCAGAGCCAATAAGGAGACCAGAGTGATCAGGATCTTCTGTTCCCGGTCCATGGGCTGTTTCGTTTCTTCGGAAGGAACCTGTAAAGTGGTGATCTCCTCAACGTCCGATTCGAAGGACTGATCCTCCCCTGCCCTTTCATCTACGGAGGGCTCTGCTTGCACTAAGGCCGTTCTGCCCTCCAGCAGATCCAGTTCCTTTTGCGTAAAGGAAAGTTCCTCTAACACCACCTCATTGCTCAGCGTATCCAGATCATAGCCGTTGTATACGCGGCATACTACTCTGGGAGAAACTTTTGCCTTTTCCACAGGGACAGTAAAGGTTACACTTCCCTGCTTTATGCTTTCCGGATCACCCCCTTCGCAAAAGGGCTGAAGGGGTGAAAAATGAATACCATCCAGAGAATAATCGTAATACAAAAGACCGGATTCCGGATCCATGCCCTCCAGAGTAAAGGTGGCTTCTCCGGTAAAGGCGATCTTCTCATCGTTACCGGTAACCGTGACCGGCTCGTCCATCCGGATGGATTCCAAAGACAGTTCACTGATAATGGGTGCCGATTCATCCGGCACCATCTTAGAGGTGACCACCTCCGGATAGGTTCTTACATGATCGGAATAATCCACTCCCAGTTCCTCTGAAGAAAGGCCAAGATACTTTGCTACCGCAGTAGCATCCATCTTTCCAAAGCAGATCCAGTCCTCTTCTTCGTCGCAAAAGGAAACGTCCCTGTCTTCATCCATGTGGGCATGCTCCACCAGCACGGTCTGTAGTCCTAAGTCCACACTTTCCCGCAGGATCCCGTAATAGTCCGTTCCCTTGGAATTCATACGGGTCTTGATCCCACGGATAAACAGCCCCCGTTCTTTAAACTGATGGATAAACTCAGAAGCCAGAGCATAGCCCTCCCGATAATAGGGATCAAACATGGATACCCAGCATTCGGCACCAAACAGCGTATGGTTTTCCGAAAGATTGTAATGCAGACAGATCAGCAGATCCGCATCGTGGGAAGATGCAATATCACATCGCTCCTTTAAGGACAGATCTACATCCGCGTTACGGGTAAGATAGACCGTTACGTTGTCATAGCGGGACAGCTCCTCGGCCATGGCGTCTGCTGTGATCTGGGTGATAAACTTCTCGGTAAAGTCCCCATATTCTCCCCCCATATTTTCGCCTCCGTGACCGGGATCGATCACAACCACCGGATGCTCCGGGGAAGCGAAGGCCGTAGCATTGCAAAGCCCCCAGCAAAAAGCCGAAAACAAAAAGGAAAAGACTATGCGGTTCAAAGGATTTCTATGAAAGGTCAAAGGGATCTCCTTTTCGAAAAAACAAGGATTTTATGCAAAAGAAAAACCGATTCCTAAGCAGACGGGAATCGGTTTGGTACAAACGATTTAAATCAGATCAATGCTGCCTGGTTCATCGTCATCATCATCCAGTTTAAGCGTCTGGATCTCAGGACCCATATCCGTGGTGTCCATGGCTGCGGTATCCTGCGGGATACTTCCCGTCTGATCCAGTTCCGGAGGAAGCAGTTCTGCGCGGTTGGAAGAGATCAGCTGTGCATACTGATCCAGTTCACCGATCAGTGCATCATAATCGGTCTGCGCCGTACGGGTGGTCTGATTGATGATCTCCTGTACATGGGCGAGTAACTGATCCGTATAATCCACAGCGGAAGCACGCATCTCATTGGCTTCGATGGTGGCACTGTTTAAAATCTCCTGGGCCTGCTTGGTGGCCATACTGACCACTTCGTTAGCCTGGGCATAGGCCTGCTGCATGATCTCGTGTTCATTAATCAGCTGATTGGTCTGCACCGTAGCTTCCTTGATCAGTGCCTGTGCTTTTTCTTTTGCATCATTCAGGATGGTTTCCCGGTTGGAAATGATCTTCTGATAACGCTTGATCTCATCCGGTGTCTTCGTACGAAGCTCATGAAGCAGATTATCCATCTCCTCTTTGTCTACAATGATCTTTGTAGAAGAAAACATCTGAGGCTTGCAGCTGTCTATATATTGTTCGATCTCATCGATCAACTGTTCAATACGACTACTCATAAAGATTACGACTCCTTGGGAAACTTCTGCCGGATGGCGGCTTCCACCAACGGGGGAACACACTTGCTGATATTACCATGAAAAGCAGCAATCTCTTTTACACCCGAAGAACTCAGATACGCATATTCCAGACTGGTGGTCATGAACAGGGTATCTACACTGCCCTCCGACAAGATCCGATTGTTCTGCGCATTTTGCAGCTCATATTCAAAATCGGTGATTGCCCGAAGACCTCTTAAAATAATGGGAACGTTGATGGAATGAGCATAATCCACCAACAGACCGGAGAACGAATCGATCTTCACATTGGTCAGATCTTTCGTGGTTTCCTCTAGCATTTTAACACGTTCATCCACCGAAAACAATGGAGTCTTGTTCTTATTGTCCAGTACACTGACGATGATCTCGTCAAACATTTCCGAAGCACGTTTGATGATATCCAGATGTCCATAGGTTACCGGATCAAAGCTTCCGGGATAAATGGCTGATTTCATGGCTACACCTCATTTCTCTCAATGAAAACATGCTGATTGGTCTTATACAGCTTCTGCTTTTTGATATGGAACCCGTAATCTGCCACAAAGGAATAATCCGTTTCCAGACTTCCCTCCATAACGATCAGGGTGTTCTCGGTCACATAGGGCATATCCTTTAAGATTGCCAGAACCTTCTCATCATGCCCCATATTGTAGGGCGGATCCAGGAAGATGATATCTGCTTCCTTTTCATGGATGTTATAAAGGGCCAGATACACATCCTGCTTGATCAGCGTGGCTCTGTCTTCAAACTTTGTAAACTTCAGATTGTCGGTGATACAGGAAATCGGCTCCCTGCCGTTTTCCACAAAATACGCATGTCTGGCTCCACGGCTGATGGCTTCGATGCCCACAGCACCGCTTCCCGCAAACAGATCCACGAATACACAGCCGGGAATATAGGGCTGCATGATATTAAACAGTGTTTCCTTGATCCGGTCCGTTGTGGGCCTTGTACCGTCTCCTCCCGGTGCTTTTAAGGGAAGAGATCTTGCTTCACCTGCGATCACTCTCATTTTTTAACCTTAACTCCTTTACCGTCACGTTTGGCGATCTTCAGATCGTTCAGATCCAGATCCCTGTCATTATAACGGATCACAGCAGGCAGGGCATCCATACTGAAATAAACGTCCTCCACATACTGCTTGGCATTTAATTTCATACCCCGGGCACCCACTGCCGTCTTCTTGTTCATCGGTATGTCTTCAATGGCAAAGCGCAGGAAGAATCCGTCGGTGGACTTTAAGATGATGCTGCGCTCTTCCCGGATTGCCCAAACGCATACTACTTCATCGCCCTCCAGGAGCTTGGTGGCGGCAACCGTACGCTTGGAAACATCAAATTCTCCGCCGTCTACTACTTTGACCATGGCTGTTTTGGAAACAAATACCAGACGGTACAGATTCAGCGCAGACTGGGAATCGGCATATACCACAGATTCCTTGGAGGTATCATAGTTACTTACATTATCAATGGGAACGCCTTTATCCCGGAATTTACCAAAGGGAAGGTCCGCAACCCGGAAGGTATGCAGATTACCGATGTTGGTAAATACGCAGATCTTTCCGGTATTCTTACAGGAGATCACAAAGCGGTTTTCCTGATCCGCGGCCTCCTTGTTCCGTTCATAGGTAGCCACATCCACCACCTTGGCATAGCCGAAGCGGTCCATTAAGAATACCACTTCCATCTCTTCCGGTGCCTTCTGTACAAAGACAGCCTGCTCTACGTTATCGATCAGAGTCTTACGAGGAGAAGCGTATTTTTTCTTGATATCCTCCAGCTCCTTGATGATGACCTGGGCCATGGAATCTCTGGAATCCAGGATATCTTCATAGCGGAAAATATTGGCGACGGTCTCTTCATGCTCCTTGATCAGGGCATTTAATTCCAGACCGCATAGCTTATATAAACGCATCTCCAAAATGGCATTGGCCTGTCGTTCGGTAAAGAGCAACTGGGAAGCCATGATCTTGGATTCCTTACTCTTAAACTGGATGCCGTCGGTATTGCCGTTTACCAGACAGTCCTTGGCCATATTCCGATCTGCACTGCCCCGCAGGATCTCGATCACAAGGTCGATGACATTGCAGGCCTTGATGAGGCCTTCCTGCACTTCCTTCTTTTCCTGCTCTTTTTTCAGTAAGGTAGTATATTTCCGGGTATCGATCTCATACTGAAAATCACAGCTTTCCTTGATGATCTGCTGCAGGGACATGGTCTCCGGCCGGCCGTGGTTAATGGCCAGCATGTTCACACCGAAGGTATCCTCCAGCTTGGTCTTGGAATACAGCAGATTCTTAAAGGCTTCCACATCCGCGCCTTTTTTCAGCTCGATCACGATCCGGATGCCTTCTTTGGAAGACTGGTTGGAAATATCCACGATATCATGGGTCTTCTGGGATTCGGAAAGATCGGCCACATCGGAAAGGAACTTGGAAATGTTGTTTCCGATCATGGTATAGGGGATCTCCGTGATCACCACATTGGTACGGCCCCCTTTGACCTCTTCCACTTCCACCTTGCCCCGGACCTTCAGTTTTCCGGTTCCGGTCTCGTAGATGGACAACAGTTCATCCTTATTGGTCACGATCCCGCCGGTGGGAAAATCCGGACCCTTTATATATTTCATCAGTTCTCTGGTGGTCAGAGAAGGATTCAGCATATAGGCCTTGGTGGCATCAATGACTTCTCCCAGATTGTGGGTAGGGGTACTGGTGGCCATACCTACCGCGATACCTTCTGAGCCGTTTACCAGGAAGTTAGCGATCTTTACGGGAAGAACGGCAGGTTCCTTTTCGGTCTCGTCAAAATTGGGAAGAAAATCCACCACATCCTTATCCAGGTCTGACAGAAAGGCTTCTTCCGTAATGGGAGAAAGTCTGGCCTCAGTATAACGCATGGCTGCGGCACCGTCTCCTTCAATGTTGCCGAAGTTTCCGTGTCCGTCCACCATGGGCTGCATTTTCTTAAAGTCCTGGCTCATGACGACCAGGGAATCGTAAATGGAGGAGTCGCCGTGGGGATGGAACTTACCCATGGTATCA
>JAILDL010000070.1 GCA_024689465.1 Lachnospiraceae bacterium | reverse complement strand
TGTTCAGATGCTCTGTTTGTCATGCAGTTTTCAAGGTACTGATTGAGGCTTAAGCCTGCCTCCAGGCTATCTAAAACATCTCATGATGTTTTATTCAAAAATCGCTGTTTTTCTATTGACTTTTAATAGTTAGTCTTTCTTACTGGGTTTGTGAAATTCTGAAAAAATTCAAGTCCCATCTTCCGCATGACGCAGATCTCCTTTGGCGGTTCGGTTCGGCGGTTATTCCGCCTCACCCCGTCTTTCGCAGGACATAAAAAGGACTCATAGGCTGAAGCCTATGGGTTCTTTTTTAGTATCCACTTTCGATAGATACAAATGATATAATAAGCCCATGGTTAATGCTGTTTTCAATTACGCAGGAGTTCTGCAAAAGAAAAACAGTTGTTATGGGACAATATAAAGGCAGGTAATCAATGAGAGACTACGAAGCGGTTGTATTTGATATGGATGGAGTGATCTTTGATTCGGAACGTTGTGTGCTGGAATGCTGGAAAGAGATCGCTGCTAAACATGGGATTTCAGAGATCGAGAAGCATTTTAAGGACTGCATCGGAACCAATGCGGCAAAGACGCTGGAGATCATGACGAAGGCCTATGGTCCGTCGTTTTCCTATGAGAGCTTTGCAGCGGAAGCGTCCGGGTTATTTCATAACAGGTATGATAACGGGAATCTTCCGTTAAAAGAAGGCGTGTTTGAACTGATGGAGGATCTGAAGACTAAGGGAAAAAAGATTGCCCTTGCTACCTCTACCAGGAGACAAACGGTACTGTATCAGCTGGAACAGGCCGGTGTGCTGGACTATTTTGGTGAGATCGTCACCGGGGATATGGTCAAAAAGAGCAAACCGGATCCGGAGATCTATTTGCTGGCATGTGATTCTATTGGAGTTAAACCGGCCGATGCATATGCCATCGAGGATTCTTATAACGGAGTTCGTTCCGCAAGCGGGGGCGGGCTTCGGACCATTATGGTCCCGGACCTTCTTCCTGCGAATGAAGAAATGAAAAAACTGGCGGAAGTCGTTTTAATTAATCTGAAAGAAGTGGCGGAGTATTTATAGCGATTCCGCCCTTTTTGTGGTACGATTTTTTTTATAGGGAGGGGAGAGATTCAAGTAGTGGCCGATCCATCGGATGGGCTTGTTTTCCCTATTTATTTATAACTGTATATAGAGTGATATTTGGGTTTCGCAGGAAAGGAACACATGTATGGCGGATAAATATACCTACACCAGACTAAGCCGGGAAGAAACAGAATTTTTTGAAGAGCTGGATCCTTTTGAAAAGAGGGAACTGTTATCGCTTCCCAATACATTTGCACTGGGCGTGATGGAAAAAACGGAAGGAGCCATCCGACCGGTTGGTCTGTTACTGGCCAGCATTTCCGAGAAGTCGGTGTTCATTGAATGGATGCTGATCTTCCCTACGGATCAGTACAAGGGGATCGGAGAAAAGCTCTTACACATGGTATACCAGACAGCTATATTGGCGGCGGCAGATCAGGTAGGAGCCCTTATTTTACCGGAATTCAGAAAAGCTCCGTTCTGTAAGGCTTGTAAGAGCTTCTTTGAGGAGAGGCTGTTTACGGAAAGTCTTTCTTTGGGAGCGGACGGAACCTATCAGCTGGCCGATTTCCTGGAAACAGGCTATGGAGATCTCTCGCCGGATGAAGCCAAACGGGTGAAGGCTTTTTCCCTGCTAAGAAGCGGCGAGAAGGCAGCGATCCGTAAAAAGATGAAATCTATGAAAAAAGCACTTTACACTTATCCGGCAGAGAGTTTCGAGAGCTTACTGGATGAGGACCTGTGTATGGTGATAGAAGAAGGCGGAGAGCTGAAGGCACTGTTTTTGGTGATCCGTTGGAAGAAGATGCTCACACCGGTATGCTACTTCGCAAAAGAGGAAGAAGACGGGGAATGTGTTATGGCAGCTGCCTTAACTGCCGCTGTCAGTAAATACGGGAAAAAGCAGGATGTATTTCTGATGATGCGTCAGGAAGGATCCAAAGCGCTTGCGGAAAAACTTTTGGGGAAAGTGCCGGGAGCGGAACTGTTACTTGCTTCTGCGAAAGAGTATAAAGAAGCCATGACTGACGCCGGAATATAACGGAGGCTTCTAAAAGCGGAGTTACTTACCGGACAGACAAGGTATCAATAACAGATAAATGCTATCTGAAAAGGAGAGGGAATAATTATGGATGGAATGGATCAGGAGTGGATGTCACCGAAGACCAAACTGGAGGAGATGAAGAAGACCCAGGAAACGGTGCCCATCGATCTCAAACAGGTGGATACTACCGATCAGCTGCATCAGCAGTTTGTGCAACAGAATTCGGTTGCCAGCGCCAAGGAGGAAGTGGCATTTATTGACCAGCTTCTTTCCGGAGAATATCAGGAAGCAGAGCTGGAGAAGGAACTTACGGATGCCATGCAGCTCAAGCTTACGGAGTCGGACCGGATGTTTCTGGCCAATCGTAAGACAATGGATCTGGTACATATTTTATTGAATAATCATTCCAAGTCGGATTCCAAAGAGATGACTGCCGTTAAGGTGGATATCCTGAATCTGGCCAAGGAAATGGAACGTTGCAGCAAGTTACCTCCCACACCGGAAAATCTGGACTGTGTGGAAGTGGCTTTTCAGATGGCCATCAATTCCTGCTCCTACTATCTGGATACCAAGAATCCCACATTTCCTAAAGGGAAAGAACGAAAACGACAGGTACAGGAAGTCTGCATGAATCTGATCTATGAGTCAGAAATGTTCTACGGATGCAGACTGGCACTGGATTCCAAGGAAGAAGGGGAACGTCCGGCCACCATCGGCGATATTGTAGGCATGGTCAAAGAAGCGGATCAAACCAAGGAGCGTCCTCTTCAGAAGAATGAGAAATTCGGCCCCAGGAACCGCAATGAGATGCCGAAGGCTTCGGAAACCACCAACATGGTCACGGCTTATTTCCAGCCCAATTATCGTTTCTCCGATGACCTGCTGGCGGAAGGCAAGGATGAAAAAGTAAGGAAAGCACAGGCTCTTCAGGTAAAAGATCTGTATGACACCCTGAAGAAATTCACCCCCGGCCGTGTGGAAATAGCAGATGTTACCATCATGGGCAAAAAGGTAAAGCTGCTGCAAAAATCCGACGGTACGGCCTATATCGTGGATGATCATGTGGAGTATGCGCTGGGTAAAGGCCTGGTCACTATGCAGATGCAGATCGAAGCGGAAACCTTTGCCCATCCCGAAGCATTTTCCGATGAACAGATCCACGCCATACTGGATAGCTACGGTACCCAGGGGGTTCGCTCCTCCGGTGAAAATAACCGTATCCGTACGGTGCTGATCAGTTTCCTGGCAAATAAGACGGGACTGATCAATAACGACTTTAACAATACCTTCCGCCGGGATCTGGCGGAATATGTCCGTGCGATCTTAGACGGCACCAAGACAGGAGAACAGGTCAAGAACGAGGTTGTGGAGAAATCCAGGAATGCCGTTTTTGTAAATGGTGTTGCTATCTCTGAAATGGTGGAGATCAATGCCAACCGTAGCGTGGATGAGATCGCTGAGATCGTGCAGATGCAGGAAGCACTCCATACCCGTGTGGAGGCAGAACCGGGCTGGACCAGGGAAGAACAGCAGGTCAAGGATATGATCGCTGACCTGATCTATACCAATGATACGGAAAAGATGGATACCAGCATCAACCATCCAGATGAATATGTGAAGGATATGCTCTCCCGCCATAAGGCAGCCATGGATGTCCTGGTAGGTGCCAAGAACGGGCCGGAGGATATGGTGAAGACCATCCTTAAGAAGATGAGCATCGGCCAGCTGGATGGGGAAATCGATGGTGAAAAGGTCAACCTGTCCGAGGTAGTGACCACTGCCGTAAATAAATTACGGGATCTTTATGAAGAAGCCGGAGACGGAGAGATCGGAGCCGAAAAGCTTACGGCCATCAAGCAGGAACTGGATGGCGTTGTGGATAAGTCCTGTCAGATCATGCAGAAGAACGTGGATCTGATGGCGAAGATCATTTTCCCGGAACAGGAAGCCAAGGAGGATGATAAACAGAAGAACATTCGCGAACTGGTGGCAGACAGCAATAAGTCTGAAAAAGGCCAGGGTAAGTTCATGCGGAATGTCTTTGGCACCTATTTCGGCAAGGTGGACAACATTGACAAGCGTGCCATGCTGGCAGCGGTTTTTCGCAATGCCAAGGATGTGCTTTCCATAAAGGATTCCGATGAAAGCCTTGTGGAGGAAATGCGTAAATCCCAGGATCCTAAATATAAGGAGCTGTTCAAGGGAGTGATAGCCGATCCCCAGACGCAGGGCAAGATGATCTACAATCTCACCGAGGAAGATAAGGCTGCGATTACGGAGTACAGAGCCTATAAGGAGAAACTCCGCGTACAGTCCAACCTTCTGGGGGGTATGCTGCGAGGCGCGGGTCCTTTGATGCATAAGATGATGCAGGGCCTTCCCACCACCAATCTGCCCAAAGAGATCAAGGCAGCTTTAAAAGATGTAAAGACCAACCTGCCGCCCATCCCGGAAAAGGTGGTACAGTCCGAAATGCTTTCTCTGGTAGAGAGTTCCGGAGGAAAGGTTACAAAGATCGAGGTGGTAAAGTCGCTGGGTGCAGCTTCCGTGGGCCAGGCCTTCTTATGTAAGGTATTCGGTCCTGCCAAGGATATGAAAAACGGCCGGGAAGTGGTGATCAAGCTCCTGCGTCCGGAAGCAAAGAACCGTATGTCCAGAGAAGAGGCGATCATGCTGAAAGCCGCGCAGGACACCGATGAAGCAATGTACCTTACCTACAAGGGCCAGCTGGATAATTATAAGAGAGAGCTGGATCTGAGTATTGAAGCAGAGAACTGCCGTCAGGCCGATCGGTTCTATACCGGCAAGTTTGATGATGTAAAGACCATGCAGGTATTTGACGGAATCCCCGCTACATCTACCTCACTGGTCATTGAGAAAGCACCCGGCGTGACACTGGATTCCTATATTGACGAACTGATGGGCTTTAAGGATCAGACTCTGATGGAATTCTATCCCAAGAGTGAGGAAAGCGACGGCTCCGTTTCTTTCCGCAGGATGGTTCTTTCCGACGGTTCCAAAGAGACCATTGAGAAGATGGCTGCCAAGAAGAAGATCCTGCTGGATAAGATCAATGAAGCCATTGTACGACGGGATCATCTGGTGAACCTGTGCCATGTCTGGATCGATCAGGCGGTGATGGATCAGGACAGTGGTTTCTATCATGGGGATCTGCATTCCGGTAACATCATGATCAATGATGAGGAAGCTACCTTTATTGATTACGGTAATACGGTACAGCTGAATAAAGAGCAGCAGAAGTGCATTGCCAGAATGACCATGGCTGCCAGCTATTCCCATGTGGCCAGAGCCAGCGAAAACAGTCTGAAACTGTTCTTCGATGCTTTTAATGCGCTGCTGGAAGAAAACAATGATCCTGATTTTCTGGCACTTTATGATGATGCCAAGAAGGAAGAACTGAAAGAAGAATTCCGTAAGATCCTTGCCATGGGTAATTCCAATGAAAGCGGATTCCGTATCTGCCTGTGTCTGATCCGGGCACAGGAACTGGGGATCAAGCTTCCGCCTGCACTGCAGAATTATTCCCAGGGCCAGGTAAGATTGCAGAATACCATTGATGAACTGAATAATGCTATTAAGGATCTGAAGGAAGGCGTACAGCTTCTGGATGAAGGTTCCGGTAAATACAGTGTGGATCCCATCGAGATGATCCTGAAGCGGGCAAAGAGTATGGACTTTGAAGAAGACGGAAAAGAGGAGTCCATGAAGGATAAATTCAGACGCGGAATGGGTGGTCTGTTCCCCATCGATGAAGAAGCCTTCAAACAGGAACTTCTGGATAATACTTACAGTGAAGCGGATCTTTCCAAGGGCATCAAGGAAGTAGATAAGCGCGGAGAATTTGATGGCAAATATCTCAATGATTACGAATCCCTGACCGATCTTTCCAAGGAGGAACTGGTAGCCCTGGGTATGTCGGATGAACAGCTTGAGAAGATCAAAAGCGTCGGAGAAGAATTTGATGTCAGTGAAGTGGATCGGGAAGAACTGAAAACCTTCCGTCAGAGGTATCAGGAATTCTACGATACCTGGAAGGATAAGAAGGGAACACCGGAACATAAAGCAGCGGTTCAACAAGCGATGATCAGTGAAGGGATGCTGGAGAATTATTATGACCTGATGGATACCTTCGGCGGACATAACACCTATGTGGAAAGGATCACCAAATTCTATGAGGAACTGGATTGGAGTGCTGCAGAGCAGGTGCTGGATATTTATGAAAAACAGATCCCGAAGGCCCTGCTGTTCTGGGCAGAAGTAAAAGAACTGCGGAAGGCACAGGACGAAGAAGCAAGCAAGGAAGTCCTGGATCAGAAGGCAGAAGACGTTCTTACCAGATTAAAAGATGTCCGTTCCGTGGGAATGAAGAGTAACTTTGTGCTGAGCAGATTGCGGGAGATCGCAGACGTTAACGGAAGCGAAAACGTCATCGAACGGCAGCTGGATCAGTGCTTCCTGGAAGAAGAAAACGGCGTAGGCGAAAAGCTGCGTGAGACCTTTGAGGCCTATAAGGTCTTCAAGGTAAAATACAAGACCAAGGATCCGGATAATCATCCGCCCGGATTCTGGCAGGTTGGTAAGGAAGATGAGATTGCTTACCTGCAGGCAAAGGAAGCTTTCTTTGATGCTTATCTGGAGATGGCCAAAGTGCGTCTTAAGAATTATTACGACAAGATGTACATGGAGGAATCCAACGTGAAATTCCTGGATTTCGATAACGTGCAGACCAGCGTAGTCGAAAAGCGGTTCCCTATGGGCTCTGCGGGACAGATCGCCATGTCTTCCTTCAAGATGGGCATGTGGCTGGGTAAGGAAACCATGGGTGCCTTAATGAGTATTGTTGGGGATATCAGAGGAAACGGGTAAATAAATGAGGTTAGGACTGAAGAAGTTTGTTCAGATATTAAAAAAATTAGGACCGATTTCATTGCTTGCCTACGCCATCTGGCTGTTGGTATTCATTTTGACGGCCTTTTATGCCTTTCGAGCAGAATATAATTATGAGTCGGAACGGATCGAATACGATACGGATATGACGGCCATCCGCACGGCCAATGAGTTCTATTCCTATCTGGACTTCGTAGAGGGAGAGCTGGAACGTACGGTAAGCTGTACGGAGGAAAAACTGCTGGATGGCTGCGATGCGGAAGGGATACAGGATTTTTTTGAACGCCGGACGGTGCAGATCAATCGTTCCGATGAAAGCGACGATTTTATTTTCTACGGGTATATAAACGGAAAATTTTATGATGGTGTGGGCTGGGCCTATACGGATGGAGCAAAACCGGAGGACCGTGACTGGTACCGCCTTGCCCTGGAAGAAAAGGGGAAGATGGCGTATGTTACCCCTTACAAGGATATGCGCACCGGTGATATTGTGGTGACCATTTCCCAGGCACTTACCGACAACCGGGGTGTGATCGCACTGGATATCAAGGTGGACCGTCTCCATAAGATGGCCATTGAACGAATGAACGATGACAAGCACAAAACCATTATCGTTATAGATGATGATGGTGTTGTGATCGCGCATTCCATTAAAGAAGAGATTGGTAAGAATCTCTCGGAAGAGACAGATACCTTAGGCCGATTGATCTATGATACATGGAAGGAGATGGGAGAGTTTCCGGAACCACAGTGGATTCCCTACGAAAATCACGATTACATGCTGGGATCTTATCGGATCAATGAGGAGTGGACGGCATTGACGTTGATCGATTCCGACAAGGTAATGCATGAACTGTTTGAGTTCCTGCGAAATTCCCTGATCTTTGGTGTGGTGGGATCGATCCTGATTTTTGCGACCATTTTAATGATGGCATCCAAAAAACTGCAGGCAGATGAATTCTACGAGAATCTGCTTACCATGTCAAAATCCTACATGGCCATGTATGAGATCGACCTGGAGTTTGATTCCTTTCGGGAGATCAGTTGTACTAATTTAAGACTCCATGAAGCCATTGGAAGGGGACAACGCGGGGCGAATGAAAAAATGCTGCGCTCTATGAATCTGTTTACAGAGGAAAGTTCCAGGGAAGAGATGGCTAAGTTTGTGGATCTTACCACCCTACCGGAGCGAATGCAGGAAGTGGATTCTCTTTCTTCGGAATTTCTGGGAATTGAGAATCATTGGATGCGTGGACGTTTTATTGTTGCAGAGCGTTCCTCCGACGGAAAAGCCAAGCGTGTGCTTTGGTCGGTGCGTTCCATTGACCCGGAAAAACGGGAAAGAGATCGGCTGCGGTACCTGGCCGACACGGATAAGCTTACCGGTATCTTAAACCGGGGAAGCGGAGAAGCCCGGATCGCAGAGATGATCAAGGGCTATGAAGGTATTTTTATTTTGCTGGATGTGGATAAATTTAAATCCATTAATGATACCTTTGGTCATCGTGTAGGTGATAAAGTGCTTATTGCCGTGGCAGGTGCCGTAAAGAAATCGTTCCGTGAGGACGATGTGGTCATGCGTCTGGGCGGCGATGAGTTTGTAGCCTTTGCCAAGAACGTGGGGACCAAGGCGGATGCGATGATCGTGTTGCAGCGTCTCCTTCAGAATGTGCAGCGGATCCGCATTCAGGGGGTAGAAGAATTAAAGGTTGCCATCAGTGTAGGTGTTACCTACAGTAAACCGGAAGATAAGCCCCGGTTTAATGATCTGTATAAGCGCGCCGATGCGGGAACTTATGAGAGTAAGACATACGAAGGCAGTTATGTGACCTATGATGCGACCTTTGAGACAGATCCTGATTGACACTGTGACCGATTCGGAGTAGAGTTTGTATTCAGATGACAAAAGAGCCGCCGGCTCAGAAAGAAGCTCTATGACGAAACGTTTGGCAGAAAACAGCACCGCCGGTGCGATCTTCATCAATATGGTGATCGCTGCGGTTGCATTATTTATAAACGGATTTGGTGTGTACCTTACCATGCGGGCAGGCATCGGTGCTGCTCCCTGGGATGTGTTTAACCTGGGTCTTTCCGGTACCTTCCATATCCTGTATGGTACTGCATCCATTGCAGTATCCTTAAGTATCCTGTTGATCGATATTCTGTTAAAGGAACCCATTGGAATTGCCATGCTTATCGATTCCATTGTGGTAGGCAAGGCTGTGGACCTGTTTAATCACATAAGCATCGTACCGGAACCGAAGAATATGGGCATCAGCCTGTTGTATCTGTTCCTGGGGATGACCATTATGGGCTATACCCAGGCCTTATATATGAAAGCATCCTTAGGATGCAGCCCCAGAGACACGCTTCTGGTAGGACTCGCCAAGCGTTTAAACAAGATTCCCATTGGGGTTGTGAGCATCGGCCTTTTAAGTGCGGCTACCCTCATCGGATTTTTATTAGGAGGTCCGGTAGGTCCCGGAACCGTATTATGTGCCCTGTTTCAGGGTCCCATCATGCAGTGGGCTTTTGAATCCGTTCACTTTGATGCGACGTTGATCCATCATCAGAATTTTGCCAGATCGCTGGTGATCATCGGCCATGGCATGAAGCCCCGGCATTCCAATGCATAAAAATTTTAAAACCTTATAGTTTCCTTATGATTACCTCCTATGATAAAATCATCAAGAAGATCTTAGGAGGTTTTATTATGAAAAATAAGGGTTTTCAGGGATTTGACAATTTTCAGTTAAAATATTTGGCCCTGGCATGTATGTTACTGGATCACATCCACTATATCTTTGCATTTTCCGGAAAGATCCCGGAAGGCTTTTCCATGGTCGGACGCCTGGCAGCTCCGTTGTTTTTATTCTGCGTCATCGAAGGATTTGAAAAGACCCATGACCGAAAGAAATATTTTCTCAGGATCTATGTATTGTCCATTCTCATGGGCCTGATCCGTTTCGGTTTTTACAATGTACTGTCCTTTGCCGTAAGAGGAGACGGTTTCTTTCCCGAAAACGCCATGTTATCATCTTTCATTCCCCTTTTGGTGGTGCTCTTTGGAATTCGCCGTCTGGAAGAAAAGAAATATGTGTCCGGCATGATCCTTACGGTGCTTCCGGTGATCTTACCCTTCCTGATGATGCCCCTGTATCAGATACAGGATGGGATATTCCCCTTCCTGTTAAATCTTGTAAACTTTACCGTTCTGCCGCTGCATCTTCTGATCCGGGACGGAGGCACGGCCACACTGATCACGGGAGTGATCTTATATCTTTTTCGGAAGAACCGGATCCTCCAGATGGTGGCCTTCGGCGGATATGTACTCATCATGGATGTGGCACTTCCTCTGTTAATGGGTGTATCGGTACACGATCTGATGGTTTCCGCCTATGAATGGATGGAAATATTCTCCGTTCCCTTTATGCTTTGGTATAATGGAAAACGTGGGCATGGTAACAAGTACCTGTTCTATTGGTTCTACCCGCTGCATATCTATGTACTGTACGGGCTTTCGCTGCTGGTCTTTGCATGGATCGGGTAAGAAGACAGAAATATTAAGAAGATAAGATAATATAAAAATCGTGCAAAACCGTTAATTCGACAAGATAATACGGAAATATAAAATTCCCCGGGAGAATGATCTGCGTGGAAAAGATATTGATGATCGATGACGATCCGGATGTTCGGGATCTGGTGTGTCACGCACTGCAAAAAGAATATGAGGTAACGGCCCTTCCGGCATTGCCACAGGATTGGGAGACCT
>JAILDL010000035.1 GCA_024689465.1 Lachnospiraceae bacterium | reverse complement strand
TGTGAGACCGACATTGATGCCTGCACCAGGATCAATGCCATCGGTCCCCGGAATCTGGCCATTGCATCTACGGAAGTAGGCGCAAAGCTGATCCACATTTCCACGGACTATGTATTTGAAGGGGTGCATGATACCCCCTATACGGAGTTTGACCCGACAGGACCTGTCAGCATGTACGGAAAGACAAAACTGGCCGGTGAACACTTCGTAAAGGATTTTGCGAAAAACTATTTCATCATCCGTACTGCATGGCTGTACGGAGATGGTAAAAACTTTGTCCGCACCATGTTAAATCTGGCAAAAGACCATGATACCATAAGTGTGGTAAGAGACCAGGTGGGTTCCCCTACCTCTGCAGCAGAGCTGGCAAACGCCATTGCATATCTGCTGCCAACGGACAATTACGGATTATTTCACGGAACCTGTGAAGGAAGTTGCGCCTGGTCCGATTTTGCGACGGAGATCTTCCGCCTGGCAAAGACCGGCACGAAGGTAAATGCCATTACCACCGAGGAGTACAATTCTCCCGCAAAGCGTCCGGCATATTCCATCCTGGAAAACTATATGCTGAAGCTGACAGGAGGCTATACCTTCGCAGACTGGCACGATGCCATTCGTACCTATATGGAGGAAGAGGGATTCTGATACGATGAACGAAACCAGAAAACAGACACTGCCGGGAATGGAAAAGGCAGGATGGGCCAAAGCGCTTGTCATGGCGCTGTGTCCCCTTCTTTTTGCCATCCTGGCCTGTGCCCTGCAGGGCAAAACAATTGCAGATGTATATATACCCGCCTCTGAGTGGAACGATGAACTGTTTTACTACAAACTAACGGAAAATGTAGTAAAGTTCGGATTTCCTCAGGGGTATTTTGGTTTTAATGAAAGCCATGGGATCTACCTGTCCTTTGCGGCCTGGAGCCCGATGTTGCTTCTTCCCTGGGTGATCTGGGGGAAGCTTCTAGGCTGGAATCTTCTAAGCCCTGTGCTGTGCAATCTGTTTTTGATGATGAGCACCATGTTCCTTATAGGACGCCTTCTTCGCCCCACCTGGAAACAGGTGGCAGCCATTGTAATCCCTTTTGGCGTCTACTCCCAGATGACCCGGTTTACCTTATCCGGCATGCCGGAAGTGGCCCATTGGTGCCTGATGCTGCTGATCGTGGGACTGTTTATCAGCTACATCCGGGAAGAAAAGACCTGGAAACTGGTGGTTTCCATCGCTTTGATCGTACTGCTTACCTGGATGCGGCCCTATTTTATCCTGTTGTTTTTCTTTCCCTTCCTGTATCTCATCCGGAAGGATAAGAGGCATATCCTGACACTCTTTGCCGTACTGGGGCTTACCGGGGGCGTTTATTACTGGATCAACCACTATTTAAGCGCACCCTATCTGACGGATCTGTTCTATACCGACTGGATCAAGGCCTTTGGGGAGCGGGGACTGGGCGGTGGCATTCTCTTTATGCTTCACCGCCTCTGGGATTCCTTTTTATTCATCGCCCGAATGGCCATCCAGTGCGTTTTGACCGGCTATGCATCCGGCGGGCTGTATCTGGGTTTTTTGATCATTGGCCTTCTGTTGCTGATCGCCTTTGTCAGGGAATGTAAGAGAGCGATTGAAGATCACAAGCAGACAACGAATAAGGAAGATGCATCTACAAAGAAAGAGCTTTCTGCATCATCCTCGTGGGTGGTCCTGCTTCTGCAGCTCCTCCTTTGCTTTGCCGGTTTCTTTGCAGCAATCCTACTCATGTATCGTCTGCAGGAAGGCGGACGGCATGTGATCGCCTTTGTGGCAGCAGGCATTCTGGTGCTGGCAATGCGGGAGTATGACAGAGTCTCCTATTTGGTCCGGACGGGTCTCATCATTCTTTCTTTTGCTTTTCTGTACATTGTACGGGCCAATAGCCCCTACGATTTCCAGATTCCCTTTCGGACGGCGGAACTTCAGGAAGAGATTGAGGATCTGCAGGGGCAGATGCGGGAAGAGATGAAGCTCTCTCTGGATGCTGTGCCGAATTTTGATAATACTATTGTCTGGGTGATCTGGGACAATGTAGGTGAGGGAAGGGTAACAGTGAAATGGCAACAGTTTTATGCCGTGCCCCAGGGCTTTGGCATCAATCTGTGCTATGACGAATACGTGATCGGACAGGGAGAGGAATTGCAAAGTCGCTATATCGGCACCATCCCAGGCGGAAATGTGGATCACTACCTGGCACAGCAGGGGAAAAGGGTGATCGCACAGAACAAAGACCTGATCGTATATGACCGGTATGAGGAAGCAGGTAGATGAGACAATTACCAGTTAATTTATGGAAACTACTGAAAGAACACGGAGTGTTTGTAATCTGTCTGATACTGTATACGGCATTGACCCTGGTTCTATTCCATCGACAGACTGTAGAGTATGACGGCCTATATATTTCTGATATGCCCTCTTATATCGAGGAAGTGCAGGGAATCGACAGCGGCTTTTCCTTTCCTTACCCCATCTACTTCTGGGTAGGAAAGTGCTTTGCTCTGTTTACAACGCCCAAGCATGCAGTAGCATTTGCCACGATGCTGTTAAATGACCTGGCTGCGGTGGTGATCTATCTTGTGTTTCTTAGGCTATTTGTCATGAAAAGACAAAATACCGATGGAAATCAGGAGGGGAGCAGAGGAAAGACCTGTGGCTGTGCTTTGTTTACCTTCGCATTGCTCCTGGTTTCCATGGCCTATCCACTGACGGCAGAGTACCTGTCGGGAGAAGCCCATAGATATCTGGGCGTGTTCAGTCCCAATCCGTACCACAACGGGACCTATCTGGCAGCCAGAGCATTTATGCTCCTTGCTTTTTTCTCTTTTAGTGATCTGCTGGATGCAAAGGAGGAAAAGGAAGTTCGGAAAAAGGGACTTTTGTTTTCCCTTTGGCTTCTTCTAGCGACCATGACCAAACCTAGCTTCACCCTGATATTTGGGGCAGCGGTTCTGGTTCTTTTGATCGTGCGGTTGATCGCAGAAAAAGGAAAAAATTTCAGGGTACTCTTGATTTTGGCCTTATTGTTTATCCCTACGATTCTGGATCTGGTGTATCAGTATTTCGGTGTATGTATCTTTGGAGATACGGGCGGCGCTTCGGCGGAATCCCTGGGCATTGGAGTGGGCATTGCTACGGTTTGGGGAAATCTTACCGATAGTATTCCTGTTGCGGTATTTCGCGGGATCCTGTTTCCACTGGTGATCGCCCTTTGCTACAGCGATGCCTTTCGGATCACCTGGTATCGGCTTTCCTGGGAAGTATATCTGGCAGGCTTTCTGTCTGCACTGCTTTTGTATGAAAAAGGCTACCGCATGATGCATATGAACTTCGCTTGGGGCTATATGGCGGGCATGTTCCTGCTCTATATGACCGCTCTCATGGTGCTTATCCTGCATACCCCTTCCCTTAAGGACCTGAAAGGGGCGAAGAGGAGCAACAAACTGCGCCTTCTGGCAGGCTGGTGTACCTTTTGTTACCACCTGATTTGTGGTATCATTTATTTTGGCTATTTATGGAACGGCGGACTGTTTCATTGATCTAGGAGAAGACTATGGCACTGCTGAGTGTGGTCGTTCCTTGTTACAACGAGGAAGAGACCGTAGAGGATTTCTATACCGAACTGATGAAAAATGCGAGCTTCTTTGCATCCAGAGATCTGGAAGTGGAAGTGATCTATATAAACGATGGCTCGAAGGACCGCACGGCGGAGGTGGTAAAAAACCTGCATGAGAAGGACGAGAGAGTGCATCTGGTCAACTTTTCCCGGAATTTTGGGAAGGAATCCGCCATGTTTGCCGGCTTTGAATCCGCCAGGGGCGACTATGTGGTCACCATGGATGCGGACCTGCAGGATCCACCGGCACTGCTTCCGGAGATGTTTTCCTGGATGGATCAGGGCTTTGACTGCGTGGCAACGAGAAGGGTTTCCCGTAAGGGAGAGCCGCCCATCCGTTCTTTCTTTGCCAGAGGGTTTTATCGCCTGATGCAGAAGATCTCCAAGACAGAGATCGTGGACGGAGCCAGAGATTACAGGCTGATGACGAGACAGGTGGTGGACGCCATCCTGTCCATGAAGGAATACAATCGCTTTACCAAAGGCATCTACGGTTGGGTCGGTTTTCAGACCAAGTGGCTGGAGTTTGAAAACGTGGAGCGGATGAAGGGAGAGACCAAGTGGTCCTTCTGGAAACTGCTGCTGTATGCCCTGGATGGCATCATGGCCTTTTCCACGGCACCTCTTGCCATCGCATCGGTGCTGGGTATGCTGTTTTGCGTGGTGGCCTTTGTCATGATCCTGGTGATCATCATCCGTACCTTGGCTTTTGGGGATCCTACCAGTGGCTGGCCTTCCATGGTATGTATCTACCTGCTGGTCAGCGGTGTGCAGCTGTTCTGCGTAGGAATCGTGGGGCAATACCTGGCAAAGACCTATATGGAGACGAAAAACCGTCCAATTTACATTGTAAAGGACCGGTTTTAACAGGAGCCTGCTGTGGAAGAACACATAGAAAAGAAGGGGAGGGAATCCTCCTTTGAACTGCTGCGGATCATCGCCATGCTGATGATCATCGCGCACCACTATTACAACAAGGGCGGGTTAGCCACCCTGGTGGGAGACGACCTGGGAAATAAAGTCGCGGTACTGTTCCTGGGTCAGGGAGGAAAAGCCGCGGTGATCCTGATGATCCTGATCACTGGGTATTTTTGCGTGCGAAAGGACTGTAAGCCCTACCATCTGTTGCGGACGGAGTGCGCCATGCAGCTTTATGGTCTGGTCTTTTTCTTTATCGCCTGCGGCATAGGAGAAGAGACCTTTAAGATCAGCGGCCTTGTGAAGAACCTGTTTCCCTTCATGTTTGCCAGATACTGGTTCATGACGGCCTATATCCTGTTGTTTCTCATGCTCCCCTACATGAACAAGGGACTTTTAATGCTGGACCGGAAGGAACATCGAAAGCTTTTGCTGTTTACTTCCAGTATGTGCTTTGT
>JAILDL010000026.1 GCA_024689465.1 Lachnospiraceae bacterium | reverse complement strand
GTCGGAATCCTGCATACCGCTTCTACCGTCTACCAGGAAGATGATCACATCGGCGGTATCAATGGCGATCTGCGCCTGCTCCCGCATCTGGGATAAAATGATATCCTTGGATTCCGGCTCGATTCCGCCGGTATCGATCAGTGTGAAATTCTTATCCAGCCAGTTTACATCCGCATAGATCCGGTCCCGGGTAATACCAGGCGTATCCTTCACGATGGCAATGTTACTGCCTGCCATCATGTTGAAAAACTTGGACTTACCCACATTGGGGCGTCCTACAATGGCTACAATGGGCTTTCTACCTTTGCTCATATTTACCTTACTTTCTGAAATCAAAAAACAAGACAATTGTCTGAAAATCAATCTTCGTCGAAAAGGGACGGAACCAGACGATTCGGGCTTAAATCGTATAAAATCCGGTTCACAAAATCATATCCGCTTGATTTTACAACATCAATTTTTACTTGTAAAGCCTTTTCCAGGTCCGTGATCGTCAGATCATCCAGCAGGGTTTCCTCTCCTGCCCGCAACATATTCTGATGCAAAAGCAGCACCTCTCCCAGGTCTTTGCCTTGTAACTGGTTGATCAGATCCTGTCCGGTGATCAGTCCCGTAACCGTGATCTGATCGCCGAAGAAATCATTTCGGATGGGTGCAATGTTTACCGTAACCTGAGGAAATGCACGCATGATATCCCTGGCAGCCTGCTTCATCACAGGGCTGACCAATGTTCCGGTAACGCTTGTCACCTTCTTCTTCCGTACCTGCTCCGGCTTTCTGGCTGCTGTAAATTTATGCAGTGCATCCCGGTATTCTGTCATGAACAGCCTGGTCATCCCCACTCCGTTTTCCAACTGCAGGTATCCGTCATAGCGGTCCTGTTCCGGAAGATGTCTGCCGGCTTTTAAATACCATTCATCGGAAGCATGGATAAAATGCACTCCGTATTTGGGATAGATCTTTTTCTGCCAGCTTTCGATGAGGTCAATGACTTCACAGGCATCCTCTTTGGTAAAGGGCTCTAAAGGATACAGTCCCTCCCGGAACCTGCTCAGGCCAACCGGAACCACCGAAACACTGCGCAGATAGGGAAGATACTTACTCATCTCCTGTATGGAGAAATCCAGTTCCTTTCCGTCGTTTACCCCTTTGCATAAAACGATCTGCCCGTTCATCTCGATACCGGCTTCAAAGAGGCGGTCCACCTTTTTTAAGGCTTCCCCCGCAAAGCGGTTGTTCAGCATCTTGCAACGCAGTTCGGGATTCATGGTCTGAAAGGAAATATTGATGGGTTCTAACCGGTAACGGATCAGGCGGTCGATATCGTGATCGCTCATGTTGGTAAGGGTGACATAATTTCCCTGCAGGAAAGAAAGACGGGAATCGTCATCCTTAAAATACAACGTCTCCCGCATGCCCTTGGGCATCTGGTCAATAAAGCAGAAGATACATTTGTTGCAGCAGGAATGGTAATCATCCATCAGGCCGTTTTCAAACTCAATGCCCAGATCCTCGGATTCGTCCTTATCAATATCCAGAAGGCACTCTTCCCCATCCTTGGTCAGCACCACCACATCCAGATGTTCATCCTGGATCAGGAACCGGTAGTCAAATACATCCTCGATCACCGTTCCGTTAATGGAAACGATCTGATCGCCGCTCTCCAGGCCCATCTCTTCTGCTATGCTGCCCTCTTCAATTCGTTTAATGATATGTTCGTTTTTGGTCATAAAAAATCCGTTAATTTCCTTTATATTCCAGGAATTCCAGGGTCACCTTAAACAGATCGCCGTCCAGATAAATGGTAAAGCTGCCTCCCATGGCTTCCGTCAGGTTACGGGCAATGGAAAGCCCCAGTCCACTGCCTTCCGTGCTGCGGGATACATCTCCCCGGATAAACCGTTCCGTCAACTCCGAAGCATCTATATTCAGACGCTGGGCGGAAATATTCTTCACTGAAAAGACCACAAAATTCTTATCATCCCGGAAATCATGGTCCAGAGAAACATAGACCCTGGTTTCCGGCATGGCGTACTTGTAAATGTTGTTTAAAAGGTTTTCCATGATCCGCCACATCTGTCTGGGATCCACAAAGATCATGGACCGGTCCGAATTATAATCCGTAACCACCGTCAGATGTTTTTGGTCAAACTTTTCGGAAAACTCTCCCAACGCCTGATTCATCAGCTCCAGGAACAGAATGGGTTCCGGATACAGTTTAATATTTCCCGAGGAGATCTTGGAAGCTTCCACCAGATCCTCGGTCAGCTGCTTTAAGCGCTGTGCTTTCTGATCCAGCACTTCGATATAGCGTCTGGCATTTTCGTTTTGAATGTTCTCCCGCTTCAGCAGATCAATGTAATTGATGATACTGGTAAGGGGCGTTTTGATATCATGGGAAACGTTGGTAATAAGGTCCGCTTTTAACTTCTCATCCCGGGTGGAGATATCCACCGCATCCCGGATGCCGATCTCCATATCGTTTAAGGCTTCCGCGATCTTTTTCTCATCACCGGAAAGGCCTTTTAAATCCACCTGATAATCCAGTGCGCCGCTTCGGATCTCATCGATCCCGTCCATGATGGTATCAAACTGCATCTGCTTGCGGAAACGGTGGATCAACACAAAAAGATTAAAGAGCACCAGTAATACGATGTACCTGGTGGAATGGTTCCAGTCATAAATGGCTTCATAGGTCAGAAAAATATTGATCCCAGCCACGAACAGCACCGGCAGCAAAACATGAAAAGTAACGGAGCTGCGGTCGTATACCGAAGCGATCACCTTCCAGAATCCCCGGACGAAGGAACGTTCCTTTCGCAGGGATTTACCCACGAAGGAATAATACCCCAGCTGCCCGCTCTTACATTTCCGGACAAAGCAGAAATAAAAGATCAGAAGGAAGATCCCCGCAATGGTAATGATCGTGGCCACCGTGATGGAATAGTTCAGTTTATCCAGCAGCTCATAGAGGACCAGGGAATTCAGGGTATAAACCGAATAGACGCAAAGCAGCAGGATGCCCAGGAAAAAGGCGATCAAGATCTCCAGAGGCGTACGATCAAAGAAGGGAAGGGGCACTCTGGCCTCTTCCTTTACCGTAGTATAGATAAACAGCACCAGAAATGCACCGCCGGAAAGGGCGATGATGGCAAAATAGAGCCACCACTTGGGAATCACTTCATTATAAGCCTTCTGAAGGGTCACAAAACTGTCCTGCACGGGGAAATCCCCTTCGGAAAGCACACTGATCCAGATCTTGGATTCGTCGGAATAAACATATTCGTAGTCCTTGAGCATCTCTACCATGGTCATGGAGTTAAGGCCCAGGGAATTGGAATAGGAAACGTTTCCGGGATCAAAGAACAGATAGGCTCCATCCTTGTAATACAGGGAATTGATCTCCGTTTCCTTCCCCGGAGAAAGCCAGAGGCTTTCGATCCGGTCATCGTTGGTGTAATAGACATAGGAGCCATCCACAAAGAGACGGACCACATACCGCATGTTGGTATTTTCCGTGGCATAATCCTCCAGATAGCGCTGATATTCCTGATAATTGTAGGAAAGATTGTCCACCGTAGTCTTGAGATAGCCGCTTAATTTATAATACTCTTCCAGATCGGACGCCACATCTTCCAGTTCCAGACCATCCACCGTTTCATACCGGTCAATGACCATGCGATATCCCACACCGGGAGAATAATATTCCACGTTATCTTCCGGATCGGAGGAAGCGATCAGGGGATACAGTTCCGACTCCGTGTCGGATCCTGCCACATACTCATACTCCACCCCGTATCTGCCCCACAGCAGCATATCTTTCAGTGAATAGATTGCCGTTACATAGGGCTTTTCCAGTATCTTAAACCGGTTGGCGTAAGCCGTGATGTCTACCCGTTTTTCTCCATCAAAAGAACCGTTATTCTCCATCTGGTTGCGAATAACGGCATAACGGATGATCTGCTGGGCTTCAATGGAAAACAGGTCCTCAAAAGCGGCAGATTCACGGAAGGTATTACCGGATGAGAGCGGATTGAAATGAAATTTATAATCTTTTCCGCTCAGATCCAGCGTAATATTGGATTTTTGTACCATCAAACAGGACCCTGCTGTCAGGGTGAACATCATCACCGCCATCAGCAGGATCAGCAAAGCACGTTTACTGCTTTTCAATCTTATACCCCACGCCCCATACAACCTTCAGATAACGAGGTTCCTTGGGGTTGATCTCAATTTTCTCGCGAATGTGGCGAATGTGTACCGCAACGGTATTGTCCGCACCGATCGCTTCTTCGTTCCAGATGCTCTCATAGATCTGGTTAATGGAAAATACCTTGCCCTGGTTTTTGGCCAGCAGGTATAAAATATTAAACTCGATGGGGGTCAGCTTCACCAGCTCTCCGTCCACCGTTACTTCCTTGGTCTCATTGTTGATGCACAGACCGCCAACGTTTAATACATTCTCATTGTCTTCGTTCTTGTTTCCCAGACGGGTATAACGGCGCAGCTGGCTCTTTACACGGGCAACCAGCTCCAGCGGATTAAAGGGCTTGGATACATAATCATCCGCACCGATGTTCAGGCCCAGGATCTTATCTGCATCTTCTGTTTTGGCGGATAAGATGATAATGGGAATGGAATTGTTCTCCCGGATCTTGCGGATCGCATGGATACCATCCAGCCGGGGCATCATCACGTCGATCACCAGCAGGTCTACCTGCTCCTTGTTCAGGATCGCAATGGCTTCTTCTCCGTCGTAAGCTTTCAGCACATGATAGCCTTCCTGCTCCAGGTAGATCTCCACCGCTTCCACGATCTCTTTGTCATCATCACAAACTAAAATATTTGCCATACCAACCTCGCTTTTTGTAAATAAATCCCTCTACAGTATAATCTATTCTGTCAAAGTAAGAAAGGCGCATAATACCCCCCTCTTTCCATGGCTCGCCCGATGGGAAAACAAAAGCCTAGGGTTTTCAAAGGTGCAGATATCCGTGATCTCCAGATGTTCCGGACGGATACCCGCCTGTAACAAAAGCCTTGCATTGGCGCCCCAAAGATCCAGATAATACTTTCCGTTCTCCTTTGGAAGGATCACCCCTGCTTTTGTCAGTTCTGACACCTTTCCCGGATCACTTTCCGTAAAGGCATCGATCACATCCTGACCTACCTCGTATTCCTTTCGGGAAATGGAAGGCCCGATGCCCACATGGATATCCTCTGTATGGCAGCCATATTCCCCGGTCATCTTGCGAAGGACTTCCCCTGCGATCCCCATGGCAGTGCCCTTCCAGCCTGCATGGCAGGCAGCGATCACCTTCCGGACGGGATCATGGAACAGCACGGGCACACAATCCGCATAAAAGATCACCAGGCAACTCCCCGGGGTGGCGCAAATAAGCCCGTCCACATCTACATAATCCCGGTCTCTCGTCACGCCCATGCCCCAACTGGTTTCATCCACATCCCGTACCACTTTGGTGTGGGTCTGATAGGATGCGATCATATGAGAAGGTTCCACCTGCAGCACCTGTCCGATCCGGCGGTAGTTTTCATGAACATGTTCCGGTTTGTCTCCTCGCAGGATGCTGAAATTCATTTCTCCGAAGATCCCTTCGGAAACACCTCCAAGGCGAGTGGTAAACAGATGCCTGACTCCGGGTAAACTCTGTAACCCCGGAAAGTACAGATAGGGTACCCGGGAACGTGTTTCGTAACAAAGCCTGTTTTCCACGCCTTCCAGTCCCAATGTATGGATCTCCTGCTCCGAATAGGGGCAGCGAATGATATCTTTTTCCAGAATTTGCATAAATTTATCCTAACGAAATATGTTTATCAAACAAGAAATAAATTCTTGTAATTTTCGAAAGATTCCGCCAAAAGCGGGGATTTATCCGATATAATCGAAGGCATTCTTATACCAGGAAATGGCGTTATTTTCAATGGAGACCACATCAAAGCGGATACCGGTCTCTTCCGGGATCTGATGTAGCATCCGGTAATAATCGCTGACCTTGCAGATGGTTTTCTGCTTACGAAAAGAAACCGCTTCCATGGGAAGTCCCTTTTTCTCGTCAAAGCGGTATTTTACCTCGATAAATACCAGGTAATTCCCATCCTTGCCGATCAGGTCGATTTCCCCAAAGCGGTTTCTGAAATTCTTTTCCAGAATGGACAGCCCCTGCTGTTTAAGGTAGGTAGCTGCCTTTTCTTCATATTCGGTTCCGATGGTTCGTTTGTTCCTGCTTGTCATTGAACACTATTATACTAAACCATCGGCTATGTTTCCATGGATTCTCAGGCTTCTTTTCTTGTAAACCGTAACCGGCAGACCTTCTGCCCGTCGGCTATGGTGCCATCCAGCTTAAAATCGATGCCCGGGAACTGCTTTGCAAACTCCCGGTCCCCTTCCATGGTCACGTCACACAGATGGGCGATCTCCTCTGCGCTTCTGCCCTGCTTTACCCATTGTTCCACATAAGGACAGTAATGAAAGTCAATGGATAAACGCTCTTCATTGTTTTCCACGATCTCCATTTCAAAGATGTTTTTGTTATGATCCGAGCCGAACAGGGAACGGAATTCGTCAAAGCTGTCCGGATCTTTCATGGCCTGACGCATTGCCTTTGCATTGTCCGCACCGTATCTGGCAATGGCTCTTCTGGCGAAATCATCACCGATCCCCTCTTTTCCTGCTTCATCGATCATATTGGAAATGGTTGCCGCTCTTCTGGCACTGATGTCCCTCATTCCGTCCGTACCGAAATCGGAAATGGAAGGCTGATTATACTCAAATGACATATTCAATACTCCTTTCAGGCAGTAATGCTCTTAAAAAATTTTTCGTTTCCTGTTTTTCAGGACTTTCCAGAATCTGTTTGGCGTTTCCCTGTTCCACGATCACTCCGTCCTTCATAAAGACCACGGTATCGGCAATCTCCCGGGCAAACGCGATCTCATGGGTCACAATGATCATGGTAATACCGGTCTCTGCGATCTGTTTGATGATCTCCAGGATCTCTCCTACCAGTTCCGGATCCAAAGCAGAAGTCGGCTCATCCAAAAGCACCACTTTGGGAGAAGCCGCAAGTGCACGACAGATTCCCACTCTTTGCTGCTGTCCGCCGGATAGTTGAGAGGGATAGCTGTTTTCCTTTTCATCCATGCGAACCTGTTTTAAAAGCCTGCGGGCGATGGCCTCCGCTTCCGGTCGTTTCATTTTCTTTACCTTAATGAGGCCTTCCGTTACGTTCTGTAATACCGTCCGGTTCTGAAACAGGTTATACCCCTGAAAGACCATACCGGTCTTTTGTCTGAGGGTAAGGGCCTCCCTGTGTTTATGTCGGGATGCATCCACCTTATAGCCGTCAACGGAAACCGTGCCATGATCCGCAGGATTTAAAAAGTTGACCGTACGCAGCAACGTGGTCTTCCCGGATCCCGAGGGGCCGATGATCGCCACCACTTCTCCTTCCTTAACGGACAGGCTCACATCTTTCAGGATTTCTTTTCCACCAAGCTTCTTTTTGATATGTTCCAGTTCTACCATGTTCATTGATCATTTCCTCTTGTTTCATAGCCTGATTCAGCTTTTTGAGAAGGTGTTCCGCGATCAGACAAACCGCCCAGTAAATAGCGGCTGCTACAATATAGCCTTCCAGGATCGCGTAATTATCCGCAGTAGATGCTCTGGAGGTTGCCAGAAGTTCAAATACATTGGTAATGGAGGCCAGGCTGGTTGCCTTTAACAGCCACATAAAGTAATTGGATAACCCGGGAATGGATATCTTCAGCGCCTGAAGGCCTGTAATATACCAGATCCCCTGTAATTTCGTCATTCCGATGGCATCGGCTGCTTCTCTCTGTCCGGGGTCTACCGCCTTAAAGGAGGAGACCACCACGTCGGTCATATACGCCCCGTAATTAATGGAAAACGCTACCGCTGCAAAGGCAAAGTATGACAGGTGTTTGGGATCATATCGGATCAGATCCGTTTTTTCACTGAGTAGCTTTAATAGCTGGGGGATCCCGTAATAGCAAAACAGTAATTGGATCAGTAACGGAATGCCCTTTACCACTGTATTAAATACCAGGATGAGCGGATAAAGGACCTTTGTTTTATGAAGGATGACCGCTCCAAACAGGCAGGCGATCAAGAAGGCGCCTGCATAGGATAAAACAGTCAACCCCAGCGTAACCGGCAACGCTTTCAGCACCACCGGAAAGTCTTCCAGCATAAAAGAAACATTAAGATGCATGGACGCTCCTTTCCGAGAGCCGCAGTCTCTTTTCCGTCAGACTAAATACCACTTCCACCACCACATTAATGAGGAAGTAGATCAGCCCTGCTGCAGATAAGATCCACAGCTGACCGTAGCCTCGATGCAGGGATACCAGTTTATCCGCCCGGCCCATGACATCCACCACGCCGATGACATAGGCGGTGGCCGTTCCCTTCAGGAGATCGATCTCCAGATTTTTAAGGTTTGGGAGAGCGGTTTTCAGTGTCAGAGGGGCGATCACATAGAGGAAGTTCTGAAACCGGTTAAAGCCAATGGCGATCCCTGCTTCGATCTGTCCTTTATCAATGGCTTCGTAGGCGCCTCTGTAGGCTTCTGAAACAAAAGCCGAAAAGTTAAGGCAGGTGGCCACAATGTAAAAGAATCCCGGATGCCAGCGATTGATGTTGTAGCCAAACAAAAGGGCCAACTGTGGCAATCCGAAAAAGACCAGATACAATTGCAGCAGTCCCGGCGTTCCCCGAAAGAAGGAAACAAACAGAGAGACGATACGGTACAGGAGCCCTTTCTTTCCCGTACGTACCTTACAGATCCAGGCTCCGAACAACAGGGAGATGGCTGTGGGCACCAGAAAGTAAAACAGAGTGACCGGTATGAACCGTATCAGGATGGGGATGGACTCCCCGAAGAGTTCCTGTCCGTAAAACATCTTCCTTCTCCTTATCAGTCTTTCTTAAGGCCGATGCTTCTTGCTACTTCGAAGTTATCTTCTCCGAAGAAATCAACGGTCAGCTGGCCTAAGGTTCCCTGGTTGGTCAGTTCCTCCAGTGCTCTGTTTAAAGCAGCCTGGATATCGGTCTTTTCCTTGTTGATAAGGAATACGGTATCTCTTCCATCCACACGGTCTGTAATCGTCAGATCATCAAACTTTAACTCTTCAAAGATGGCGTTTGCCTGCTCAGCGGAAAGGTATGCAGCATCAAAGGTGCCTTCTTCCACGCCGATGATCTCATCTGCCATGGAACCGGAAGCTGCCAGCTCTTCAAACTCCAGATCCACATCGGGATGCGCTTTGATCCAGTCATTTAATGCTACGGCACGTCCGTCGGTTCCTACGATGGAAGCAATGCTCTTACCGCCGGCAAGATCTTCCAGTCCGGTAATGCCACTATCGCTCTTTACCACCAGGTTCATGAAGAAGTAATTGTAAGGTACGGATACCAGATAAGCTTCCTCTCTTGCAGGAGTACGGAACTTGCATCCGGACTCGAAATCATAACGGCCGTTGGATACACCGGCAGCAGCGGTTTCATAATCCACTACCTGATAATGGAACGTATACTCGGGAAGCAGATCATCTACCAGCTTTAATACTTCGTATTCATAGCCTGCAGGGTTACCGTTTTCATCCTCGTAGGTGTAAGGTGCGTTTCCGCTTTCCAGTGCCACTTCCACAACCTGTGCTTCCACTGTTTCGGCAGTTGCAGTTTCCTGTGCTGCATCCCCTGCAGGTGCATCCGCAGCAGCTACTTCTGCAGCGGGGATCTCTGCCTTTGCAGGTTCAGCTGAGTTTCCGCATCCTGCGAGAAATGCACTGCTCAGTGCGGTGATACCTAAGATTGCTACGACTTTCTTGAAACCATTTCTTTTCATAATTGTTCTCCTCACTTGTCTTTTTCCTACATAAAATTTATTTATGTTGTTGATACGTTATCATTTATATCCTACTTAGTCAATAGGAATAGTATGTATTCGTTATAACAAAAAACTATCGCCAGTTATCCGCTCCTTTTTCCATTCAGGAAAAAGCCTGGAAAATGGCGATAGTTTCGCATTTACTTTATCTCAGATCAGCGACTGATCTTCTGCTTGATCTTATCCATGGAATCCACAAATACCAGGATTTCCGCTACAACCGTATAAAGCTCCGGCGGGATCATATCACCGATCTCCAGAAGGGAAAGGGTTTCCGCCAGTTTATCATCCTGATGCACCGGCACATCTGCTTCTTTCGCCTTCTCAATAATGCGCTCCGCTACCTGGCCCTTGCCGGATGCTATGACCTTAGGCGCATCATCACCGGGCTCATATTCCAATGCCACCGCTGTTTTGATCTTTTTCGGTTCGTCTGCCATTGTCATGCCCTCATATCAAAGCTGTTACTCTGGATCACCGACAGATCTCTGTGATCCTCGATGATCTGCTGCATCATGGGTTTTTCATCGTTTCTCTGAACAAATTCCGCATTCATGGTGTAGCCTTTTTTTGCCAGTCTGGCAGAGAGTTCATCGATATGTTCCGCGATCAGATCCAGCGTCTGATCATCGGCCAGATAGAAATTCGTATTCACATTGGTCTTTCCCGTCAATGCCACATAGACATCCATAGGACCCAAATGGGGCATATCCAGGTGAAGCAACGCTGAAATATTGCCGTCTTCGTGGAAGTGATTCTTTCCCCTGGAATAAACATATAATTCTCCCTGCGCACTCTGTCCCATATTGCGAAGAGGGATCTGGATATAGGAAAATACATGGTTCATCTGATTCATGAACAGGATGTTGTTTTGCAGATTCTGCACACTCTGCTGCACTGGGGAATCCGGGCGGGCATTTTGCCGCACCTGTTCCAGTACGTTCCGGGTCTGGTCTAAAAGCTTCGTGTACAGTTCCTTCACGGTCTTCTCCGACAACTCTCCCGGCTCGATGTTCCACTCTTTGGCCACCTTATCGGTAAATGCCTGTTCAAACAGCTTCATAGCCCCGTTTTTATCCTGCAGAGTAGAAAGCTTGTCTGCCAATGCGTTCATCAGATTCTGTACCTGGGAAGAATCCAGATCGGCCGCTTTTCCCTGAAGCATGACCGTGCGGAGCATGTTTAGTACTTCACTCTTTTGCTGCTCGGGATTTAAAAGCGAAGGGCCCATTCCCACTTCTTTTCCGGACAGGGAGGCGATCTCCGCTTCCCCCACCGTAGCGCCTTCTCCCAAAACGGCTACGTCCGATGCAAATTCCTGCCCCAGCACCTGTCCCGTCAGCTGATCCTGCTGCAGATCCCCCATGGTATTTTTTCCCATCAGCGAATGAACCGTATCCGATAAGGTGGATCGGATGGACTCCAGAAAATGAAGGCCACTGTTTGCATTTGCCTGAGGCATTGCACTCTGGCTATCAGCCTGCGCGATCTCACCGCTGGTACCAACAAGCGCCAGAAGAGAAACCGTATCTTCCGGAGATAACGAAGACAGATTTGCAAGAAGAGCAGATGCCTCATCCGCCGAAACGGGAACCGAGAGCACTGCGTCGGAAAGCTGCTGCAGGATGGTATCCGCAAACTTCTCTCCACCCACCGATCCCAGCATACTGTCCGCAAACCGAAGGGCACCCGCCGTATTGCCCTCAGCCAGAAAATGTCCGTATTCACCGGTCAGCGAATCGGCGATATCCATCATGGCTCCGGTGATCTTCCCCTGGGCATTCTGATACTGCGTCAACTGCTCCAGGTTCTCATTTGTTACGGGAATGCCCAATTTGGTCAGCGTAACCACACCGCCGGGGTTCACCTCGCCGGTCTCGCTGATCCTGTGATGCATGGCATAGAGGCTTTCCTTGTCCACAGACATGCCTTCCTTCATCATGGTGGCAACCATTTCCAGGTTGGAGGGCGTCTGTCCAAGACCCGCTTCCCGAAGGGCGGAAAAAGCCGTAGATTCAGATGTCAGATTGGTAAATAAAGGACTCAGTACCAGTTTGCCGTCCGCATTGGACTTCACCTCAAAGGTGAGGGTACGGCCGCCGGTAACGGTAACCCCGTTATCCAGCCTGGCATTGATCAGATTGGAATTGTTTCCGTTCAGGGAGATCTGTATGGATTGGCCATCGGTAGACACAACCCTGGCCTGGATCATCTGGCCGCTCTTTAGATTCCCCAGTTCTGCAGCGTTTTTTCCCGCGTTTATCCCTCCCTGGGAGGCGGAAGAGATCTCACCGCTCTGAGACTGTGTATTGACGGAAGTATTATAGGTTGTGATAGAATCCGTGATCCTGGGCATACAGCTTGTACCCTTTCTAAATTACACTTCCACGAAATGGCCGATAAAGCTTCTTCTGTGAATGGGCGTCGGTCCGTATTTCTTCAGTGCCGCAATGTGTTCTGCAGAACCATATCCCTTATGTCCGGCAAACCCGTATTGGGGATAGATCTCGTCGTAGCCCACCATCAGACGATCCCTGGTAACCTTGGCCAGGATGCTGGCAGCTGCAATGGACGCAGACTGCGCATCTCCGTGAATGATGGGTACCTGCTTCATGGACAGGCCCGGAATGGTCACCGCATCGTTTAATAAAAGATCCGGCTTGGGGTCTAACTGGGAAACCGCTTCCCGCATGGCTTCATAGGTTGCCTGCAGGATATTGATAGCATCGATCCTTTCCGGTGATGCAAAACCGATCCCGTAGGAAACGGCCTTTTCCTTAATGATCTCAAAAAGCTCCTCCCGGGCAGATGCCGAAAGCTTCTTGGAATCATTCAGGTACAGGATCTTCGTATCTCTGGGCAGGATCACGGCGCCGGCACACACAGGTCCCGCCAGAGGGCCTCTGCCTGCCTCATCGATCCCGCAGATACAGGAAAAGGAAGCATACTGCTGTTCAAAACGCAGCATCTTGGCGGAGCGGGTAAGCTCTGCCTCATATTTATCGGTAATACGCTTTTTTGCTTTGACGATCTCCCCTTGCACGGCTTTTCGATCGTCTTTGGCATATCTTGCACAAACGTCCTCTAAACGGGCCATCTCCTTAAGCAGGTCCTCCTCCGTTACAAGGGGATTGCTGCATTTAAACTGCTCCTTGATGGAGCTGATACTCTCTGCCATAAAATCCTCTTTACTGATGATCGATCTTTCCGAATTTATCAAAGGGATAGATCCGTATCCAGGCTTTTCCGATGATCTCGCTTTTCTTAATGTTGCCAACAATGGCCGTACGGGAATCCGTGGAATTATTCCGGTTATCTCCCAGTACAAAGTATTCATCGTCCCGCAATGTGATGGGCTGAATGGCCCGTCCGGGATCCTGGATCACTTCTCTGCCGTAATTTTCTTCCAGGACCTGATCATTGATGTAGATCACACCGTTTTCATCAATACGAACCGTTTCGCCGGGAAGGCCGATGATCCGCTTGATAAAATAGGTCTGATTTTCATACTGAAAGGGGAAAACGATGATATCAAACCGCTTCGGATCCTCCAGACGATAGGTGATCTTACTGACAATGAGATTGTCCCGATCCTCCAGGGTCGGATACATGGAAGATCCCACCACTTCCGTACGCTGTCCGATATAATGAATGACCAGATAGGTAAGGCATAAGGCCACCAGCAGGTAAAGACTGGTGAGCAGGATCTCCTTTGCCACTCCCTTCATGGCGGATTTCTTTTTCTTACTGTTTGTTTGCTGACTCAAGGCTGATCTTCCCCAATCTTGCAGCTCTAAAATCGTCGATGATCAGTTTCGCTGCTTTGCTGACATCGGGTTCTCCGGCCTTCACCAGTGCATTGCGTTTAAAAGCGATCTGCCGGAGAATGGCCACATATCGTTTATTCTCTTCTATACACAGGATCTCCTGCATCCCCACATCGGATCGCAGGTCTTCCTCCGTAAAACCGTAACGGCTCTCCACCACACCGGGATAGTCGCTGTCCATTTGCTTCAGGAAAGAAATGGCCAGTTCATCCATATTGAGCAGCGTATCGTTGACAGACCCGATCAGGGCCAGATGTTCACCGATCAGGGCATCATCAAACCGGGGCCAGAGTACACCGGGAGTATCCAACAGCTCAATGTTCTGGGAGAGCTTGATCCATTGCTTTCCCTTGGTCACGCCTGGCTTGTTGCCGGTCTTTGCCGAGGCTCTTCCTGCCAGAAGATTGATCACCGTACTCTTTCCCACATTGGGAATACCGGTTACCATCACGCGGATGGGACGGTTCTTAATGCCTTTTCTCTTATCCCTCTCGATCTTCTCTTTGCAGGCTTCCTGGATCAGCGCCAGGATCTCCTTCTTACAGGAGGGATTCTTGGCACTCATGACTGCACAGGTTGCCCCTTCTGCCTTAAAGACAGATTCCCATTCCTCGTTCTTATTTATATCGGCCAGATCCGCCTTATTTAAAAGAACCAAACGGGATTTATTTTGTGCCAGTTTCTGGATTTCCGGATTGCGCGTACTGATGGGGCATCTGGCATCCAGGATCTCAACCACCAGATCCACCAGGGAGATATTCTCCTGCATCATTCGCAGCGCCTTGGTCATATGACCGGGAAACCACTGGATTTGACTTTGACTCATACTTACCTCTATCTGTTAATCCATGGCCGGGATAAAGCCGGCGGGGGAATCCTCCGTACCGATCTTAAACCAGGCCTTTCCGATGATCCAGTTCTTCATGACGATACCAATATCCGCAGAACGGGAATCCTCGGAATTATTTCGGTTATCCCCCAAGACAAAATACTCATTTTCACCAAGAGAAATGGGAGCCGAAGCAATACCCGCTTCTTCCATCAGATCAAAGACATCTCCCTCTTCCAAAAGGGCACCGTCGATATACAGCTTTCCGTCAATGATCTGTACCGATTCTCCCGGAAGCCCTACCACTCGTTTCGTGTAATAGTGGTAATTCTCATTTCCATGGGGTAAAAAGACGATCACATCGCCCCGATCCGGAGAAGAAAGCATATACAGAAACCGGTTCATCAAAACCTTCTGACCGTTCGCCAGCGTTGGATTCATGGAATCCCCGATCACCGTGGTATAACGACCTACGGTAAATACGATCACAAAGGCCAGAAACACTGCAATGGCAATAATAAAGAGCCAACTGGCGATTTCAGCGATCAGGGATCGACTGATGGTTTTCTTTTTCTGGTAAAAGCTAAGGCCCTTTTTTCTCCGTGCCATATAAACTCCGCATCTGCTTTCTCAAGACCGGTTCGTGTCTCAAATAATTATTTTATCATAGATGCCGAAAATTGGACAGAAAAAGGCAGTTGCTTTCGCAACTGCCTCATTGGTTCGGATTTGCTTATAATTAGCGAACTTCCTTGATCTTTGCCTTCTTGCCGGTCAGACCCTTTAAGTAAGTCAGCTTTGCTCTTCTTACTTTACCCTTACGAACAACTTCTACCTTTTCTACGTTAGGGCTGTGAAGGGGCCATGTCTTCTCAACGCCGATACCGTTGGATGTCTTTCTTACGGTAAAGGTCTCACGGTTGCTACCGTTCTGTCTCTTAACAACAACGCCTTCATAGATCTGTACTCTTTCGCGGTTACCTTCCTTGATCTTACCGTAAACGCGAACCGTATCACCTACGTTAAACTCGTCAATGCTTTCCTTTAACTGTTCAGCTTCGATCTCTTTAATAATATCGCTCATTTTAAACCTCCATAGATTGATCGGATGTTCTTAATACCACTCTATGTGTTGTACCAGCGGACCATCTCATATTTAAGCAACGTGTGAATCTTATCATATTCACAGATAAAAAGCAAGAAAAATCAACTGTTTTTCCTGCGTTTTTTCTTTTTGGGATGTAACACTTCCGGATGGGCTTCCACATAAGCCTTATACAGATCCGGTCTTTTCTCCCTGGTGCGTTCCAGAGACTGTTCCAGTCTCCAGGCATCCACCTTGGCGTGATCTCCCGATAAAAGAATGGGAGGAACCTGCACCCCGTTCCAAACTTCCGGTCTGGAGTACTGGGGATATTCCAATAAGCCGTTCTGAAAGGATTCGTTTTCACCGGACTGAGAGTTACCCAGTACACCTGGAACCATCCGGGAAATGGAATCGATCATGACCATAGCGGGAAGCTCCCCTCCCGTCAGCACATAATCCCCAATGGAATACTCATCGGTTACGATGGCATCTAACACCCTCTGGTCGATCCCTTCATAGTGGCCGCAGAGAAAGATCAGGTTTTCCTCGCCGGCCAGTTCTATGGCATCCTGCTGGGTAAAGGTCTTACCCTGCGGTGTCATGAACAGCACCCTTGTCTTCTCATTGGATGCGATTTTCTCTTCGATGGCTTTATAGCAATCGTATACAGGCTGTGCCTGCATCAGCATCCCGGCGCCACCCCCGTAGGGATAATCGTCGGTCTTGTTATGCTTATCCAGGGTATAATCCCGGATGTTTACCGCATCAATTGCAATAATGTTCTTCTCTGCCGCTCTTCCCAGAATACTGGTATTTAAACCTTCCAGTACCATCTCCGGAAAGAGAGTCATTACGTAAAAATGCATTACAACGGTTCCTTATCAAAGATCCAAAAGTCCGTCCATCAGATGGACCCGGATTACTCCTCCCTCCACATCCACTTGCAGGATGCACTCGGGTATGGCAGGCAGCAAAAGGGGTTTTGCTCCCTCTCTGCTGACCTCATAGACATTGTTTGCTCCGGTTTCCAGGACATCACTGACCCGTCCCAGAACCTGTCCGGCTTCGTCTACGACCTGTAAATCGATCAAATCGGCGATGTAGTATTCACCTTCGGCCAGAGGAAGCGCATCCTTTCGGTCGATCATAAGATCCTTTCCCCGAAAATGCAGAGAATCCTCCGGTGTATTCCATTCCTTGAACTTCACGATGACCATGTTTTTAAAAAACTTCACCTGCTCCGGATGCAGAGCAACAACTTCTCCTTTATCCGATGTGATAAAGCAGGATTTCAGTTTTTTAAACCGTCTGGGGTCATCGGTTGTGGGATAGACCTTTACTTCTCCATGAACGCCATGTGCGCTTGTTACAACGCCGACTCGAAATGTTTGTTGCATAGTCACCTTATACGATTTCTACGTCAACCCGAAGATTATCCTTGGAAGAAGCTGCCTTGACAACCGAACGGATCGCTTTGGCGATACGTCCCTGCTTGCCGATAACCTTACCCATGTCAGCAGAAGCAACATGTAACTCAAGAGTCACATTCTTGCCTTCTACCTTCTCGGTAACTACTACTTCTTCGGGATGATCAACGAGAGCTTTTGCAATCACTTCTACTAATTCTTTCATTGGTCGCCTCCACAGATTGAGTTTTCTTCAGCATGCATGATCGCAAATCAGCGATGAATGCCAACTGCCTTGAAGATCTTCTCTACTGCAGTGGTAGGCTGAGCGCCGTTACCAAGCCACTTCTTAGCCAGCTCTTCGTTTACGTTGTAAGTGCTGGGATCTGTAGTGGGATCATAGGTACCGATCTCTTCGATGAAACGTCCGTCTCTCGGGCTTCTCTCATCGGAAACAACGATTCTGTAGAAAGGTCTCTTCTTCTGTCCCATTCTTCTTAATCTGATCTTTACTGCCATGTTAGTCCTCCTCCGCTCCTTTGGAGCTTCAAACTTATAATGAATTGATAGTGCATATATTGAACAGAATTACGTCTCAAAAAGGAAACTTCATTCCACCCATACCGTTAAAAAGATTTCTGCCGCGTTTACCGCCCATCATACCCTGCATCTGCTTCATCGCCTTCTGGCTCTGTTCAAATTGCTTGATAAAGCGGTTTACCTGGGCAATATCCAGGCCGCACCCTCTGGCAATACGGTGCTTTCTCTGGGGATTGAGCAATTTGGGATTCTTTCGCTCATCCGGTGTCATGGAAAGGATGATGGCTTCGGTCTGCGCCAGCTGCTTATCATCTACCATGGAGGAAATATCTCCTCCTTTGATCCCCAGACCGGGTAACATGCCAAGGATGGAACCGAGGCCGCCCATTTTCTTCATCTGCTTCATGCTCTCCAAGTAGTCGTTAAAATCGAACTTCCCCTTGCGCATGCGGGATGCCATATCTTTGCCGGTTTCTTCATCAATGTCGATGGTTTCCTGTGCCTTCTCGATGAGGGAGAGCACATCGCCCATTCCCAGGATCCGGCTGGCCATACGATCCGGATAGAACTGATCCAGATCCTCCATCTTCTCACCCATACCAACATACAGGATGGGCTTTCCGGTAACGGCCTTTACGGAAAGAGCCGCACCGCCTCTGGAATCGCCGTCCATCTTGGATAAGATGACGCCGTCTAAGCCGATCTTCTCATTAAATTCCTGGGCTACATTCACCGCATCCTGACCGGTCATGGCATCCACAACCAGCAGTGTCTGATGAACTGTGACAGACTGCTTGATCTCCTGCAGCTCTGCCATCATATCTTCATCGATGTGCAGACGACCGGCGGTATCGATGATGACTACCGTATCTCCGTTCTTTTCCGCATATTCGATTCCGGCTTTTGCAATGTCCACAGGCCCTATCTTATCGCCCATGGAAAAGAAATCCGCCCCAACCTTTTCAGCATTGATCCGTAACTGCTCGATAGCAGCGGGACGGTAGATATCGCAGGCAACCAGAAGGGTCTTACGGCTCTTCTTGGCAAACCGTGCGGCAAGCTTTGCTGCATGGGTGGTTTTACCGGCACCCTGCAGACCGCACATCATAAGGACGGTAATACTCTTACCGGGCTGGAAGGTGATCTCGGTCACTTCGCTACCCATAAGGTTTACCAGCTCTTCATTGACGATCTTGATGACCATCTGACCGGGATTTAAACCGTTTAAAACCTCTTCCCCAACGGCTCTCTCCTGTACCGCGCCGATGAACTGCTTCACCACTTTGAAGCTTACATCCGCTTCCAAAAGAGCCATCTTGACTTCCTTCAGAGCGACCTTAACGTCTTCCTCCGTCAGTCTGCCTTTGCTTCGAAGGCTTTTAAATACATTCTGCAGTTTGTCTGTTAAACTCTCAAATGCCACGAAGCATCTCCTGTATCCGGCAAGTGCCGGTCTTTCTAAAACTTCTCAGAATCAGAAGTCTTCCAGTAATCGATCTGCGATGGACCGGATCTGTGCCAGGGTATCCCTTTGGATCCCATCTTCCTCGGAAGGATCCGCCAGTTCCCGGATCTTCGTAAGTTCCTGCTGTGCATTTATGAACTTCTTCATCAAATGCAGCTTCTCCTCGTAGGAACCGAGGATCTTGTCACAGCGATGGATGAGATCCGAAACAGCCTGACGGGAGGTTCCCATCTCATCTGCGATCTCCGACAGAGACATGTCTCTGTATACCGCAGCTTCATATACTTCCTTCTGGTGATCCGTTAAAAGATCTCCGTAGAAGTCCAATAACATTCCGTTTTCAACGAATCGTTCCATTGCCTTCTCCAGTCAACCTTAACCATACTACAACAAGGAAAAAGGCGTGTCAAGTATTTTTTCTTGACACGCCAAAAAGTGCATAAAATCGTTTACAAACTTGAATTTATCTTATAATTTCGGGGCAAAATAGCTTTTATAACCCTCTCCGTAGATCTCCGTTGCATCCGTAACAATGAGGAATGCTTCCGGATCTTCTTCCTTTACGATCTCCTCCGCCTTAGGGTACATCTGCTTGCGAAGGACACAGAGGATCACACGCTTATCCTTTCTGGAATAGGCTCCCTGCCCCTGAATATAGGTAACCCCCACATCCAGTTCCTCCAGGATCCGTTTGGTAATAGCCTCCGGGGCGTCGGAAATGATGTAGACCATCTTCGCTCCGTCCCTGCCATAGAGTACCAGATCGATGAGAAAAGAGGTTAAGACCACCACGATCATGGCATATAAAGCGGTGTTGAAATCCTTAAATACCACGCCGGAAGTAACAACCACCACCAGGTCCAGTAAAAACAGAAGCATACCGGTCTTGATATGCTTATAACGAAGACGCAGGACCTTTACGATGATATCGGTTCCGCCGGTGGTCGCTCCCGCCTTAAAAATGGCCGCCAGAGAAATGGCCTGCAGCGCAGCGCCGGTCAGAGCTGCTGCAAGAGGATCCGTGGTAACGGGTGGGATCACGGCGATCAGATCCGTAAACCAGGAGATCAGCAGAATGCTGTACAAGGTAGATACGATCACCTTCCAGCCCAGTTTCCACAATCCCAGGATCATCACCGGAATGTTCATGATCAGATACCACATACCCGTAGGGATGATGGTCACCGCACTTAAGATAACGGCTAAACCGGTAATGCCGCCGGGAGCCAGATTATTCGGGTCCAAAAACAAGCTAACAGCCACCGCATAGATAAATGAGGCGACTGTTATCAGGATATACTCAGCAAGCAAACGCGTGCTTCTTCTCTTGTTAACAAACTTTTTTAATTTTGTGTACATACCACTTTTATTACCAAAAAAGGTAATCTCCCAATACATGAGAGATTACCTTATTTTACGCGTAAAATCAACAAGAATATTTATGCAGGATATGCATGTTTTCCCGCAAAAACAGAGCCTTTCGAAGATCTGTCATCAGATGTTGGTCTGTACCAGTCTGGGACGATATCCCTTCTTTTCCAGGGACTTGATGATCTTGTTCTTATGGTCGGTACCGAAGGCTTCCAGGGTGATCTTCAGTTCCACGGCAGAATTGCGGTTGATGGAAACAAACTGGTTATGCTCCAGCTTGATGACATTGCCGCTTTCCTCAGCGATGATACCGGAAACACGGGACAACTCACCCGGCTTATCCGGAAGGAGTACCGATACGGTAAAGATACGATCCCGCATGATCAGCCCCTGCTGCACCACGCTGGACATGGTGATCACGTCCATGTTACCGCCGCTTAAGATGGAAACCACCTTCTTGTTCTTGACCTTTAACTGTTTCAGGGCAGCAACGGTCAGAAGACCGGAATTTTCTACCACCATCTTGTGATTTTCCACCATATCCAGGAAAGCGGTCACCAGGTCCTTATCCTCTACGGTAATGATCTTGTCCAGATTTTTCTGGATATACGGGAAGATATTGGATCCGGGCGTCTTTACGGCCGTACCGTCAGCAATGGTATTGACAGAAGGAAGGGTTACAACCTTCCCCTCCTTTAAAGAGGCTTCCATACAGTTTGCACCGGCAGGTTCTACACCGATCACCTTGATCTTGGGATTTAACAGCTTCGCCAGTGTGGAAACACCGGTTGCCAGTCCGCCGCCGCCAATGGGTACCAGAATGTAATCCACAGTAGGCAGCTCCTTAAAGATCTCCATGGCGATGGTTCCCTGTCCGGTTGCTACAGCCGGATCATCAAAGGGATGAATGAAGGTGTAACCTTCCTTCTTTGCCAGCTTATAAGCTTGCTCACAGGCTTCATCATACACATCCCCGTAGAGCACCACTTCCGCACCATAGCCCTTGGTTCGGTTTACCTTAATGAGGGGTGTGGTGGTGGGCATAACGATCACTGCCTTACAGCCATAACACTTTGCCGCATAAGCAACACCCTGTGCATGGTTGCCGGCAGATGCCGTGATCAGACCCTTCTTCCGTTCTGCATCGGTTAAGGTACTGATCTTGTAATAAGCACCACGAACCTTGTACGCACCGGTAAACTGCATGTTTTCCGGTTTGAAATAAACCTTGTTGCCGGTGAGGGCACTGAAATGATCGCTGTAAACAAGCTTGGTTTCCAGTGTGACCTCTTTGACCTTTTCGGAAGCTTCTTCGAAGCTTTCCAGACTCAACATCTCTTTGCTCATTACGCCTCTTCTCCTTCAAACATGGCACGGACAAAGCTGTCTGCGTCGAACCGCTGCAGATCGTAGATCTTCTCTCCCACGCCTATATACTTTACCGGAACCCCCAGCTCGGACTGGATGGCTATGGCAATACCGCCCTTAGCCGTTCCGTCCATCTTGGTGAGGATGATACCGGTCAGCTCCGTTACTTCGTTGAACTCTCTGGCCTGACTTAAGGCATTCTGGCCGGTGGTCGCATCCAGTACCAGAAGGATCTCCACATGAGCACCCGGATATTCCTTCTGGGCGATGGTTCCCATCTTGTGAAGCTCTGCCATAAGATTTTTCTTATTCTGAAGACGTCCCGCCGTATCACACAGCAGGATATCGATGTTTCGGGACTGTGCCCTGTGCGCAGCATCAAAGATCACGCTGGAAGGATCGGCTCCGTCTTTTCCGCCGATCATCTCTACACCGGCTCTGGAAGCCCAGGCGGAAAGCTGGTCTCCTGCCGCAGCACGGAACGTATCCGCTGCAGCGATCAGCACCTTCTTGCCCCGGTTTTTAAACTGGTACGCCAGCTTGCCGATGGTGGTCGTCTTTCCTGCTCCGTTCACGCCAACGACCAGGATCACGGATTTATCCTCTTCAAAGGAAAAATCCGATTCAGAGGTAGCCATCTGCTCCCGGATACTGCCTATCAGCAGTTCCCGGCAAAGGGCCCGTTCCTTGATGTGTTCCTTTTTGACGTTTTCTTTCAGGCGATCCAGGATCTCTTCCGTGGATCGGATGCCGATATCACTCATGACCAGGATCTCTTCCAGTTCCTCATAGAAATCCTCGTCAATTTCATTTTCCTTAAAAAGGTTGCTCAGGTTTCCAGCCAGCTTATCCCGGGTCTTGGTCATGCCGCCGGCCAGCCTTGCAAAGAATCCCTGCTTCGGTTCTTCTTCTGCGACTTCCTCTGCAGTATTCGATGCTTGTTTTTCTTGCTCAGCAGCGTCCTGCATTTCCGTAGCAGCACTTTGTCCTTCCGCTACAGGACACGGAACTTCAGCTGTTTCCGCTTCTTCACGGATTTCGTCGATCTGCTCTGCAGATGCTTCTTCCGGGCTAACCTCTTGTTTCTTCTTACGATTCCAAAACATGTTCTATCCTTTAATCGTCCAGATCCTTATCGATCAGGTCTACGCTGACAAGGGTTGATACACCCTTTTCCTGCATGGTGATACCATAAAGGCGGTCTGCCTTTTCCATGGTACCGCGACGGTGGGTGATGACAATGAACTGCGTATTCTTGGTAAGCTTATGCAGATATCCCGCGAAACGGGATACATTGTTCTCATCCAGCGCTGCTTCAATCTCATCCAGCAGACAGAAGGGGGAAGGCTTCAGGTTCTGAATGGCAAACAGCAGACTGATCGCTGTCAGAGCCTTCTCGCCACCGGACATCTGCATCATATTCTGCAGTTTCTTTCCCGGGGGCTGTCCGTTAATGATAATGCCTGCTTCCAGGATATCCTCTCCCTCTACCAGGGCAAGGGAAGCCTTACCGCCGCCAAAGAGCTCCTTGAATACCACGTCGAATTCCCTTGTGATATCCTTAAACTTCTCCGCAAACTGTTCCCGCATTCTGGTATCCAGCTCCGTGATCAGCTGTTTCATGGTCTCACGGGCTTCCACAATATCATCATGCTGGGTCTTCATCTGGGTATGACGCTCGTTGAGTTCCCGGAACTCTTCGATGGCGTTTACATTTACATCGCCCAGCTTGCGGATCTCGTCCTTTAAGCGGTTGATATCCCGCTTCATGGCATTTAAATCATTGAGGTCTTCATTCCGCATGGAAGCAGCATCCGACAACGTGATCTCATACTCGTTCCACATGTAATCGATCTGTGCCTCAATGGATGCCTCGTATTTTTCCTTCTGCCCGGTGAGACGGTTCTGTTCCTTGTCCAGCGCCATCATTTCCTGGGTCAGCTGTTCCCGTTCATCAAAGAAATTCTTCTGTTTTGCGGAAAGCTCTTCCTTGCGGGCCAGATCTTCCTGCAGTTTGGTCTCTGCAGCGCCCTGGGCTTCGTTGGATGCCAGGATGGTCTCCTGGATCTGTTCAATATCCGCCTTCTTCTGGGCTACATTGACTTCCGCATTGTCCAGGGAATCCACGATCTCGGTCTTCTCATCAATGAGCACCTGTAATTCCCCGTCGATACGGTCTACATTCACCTGCTCGAATTCCTGTTTCTGCAGGATCTTCTCGACTTCCACATCCTGTTCGGCAACAACGGAGGCCTGTGCAGCCTCTTCTTCGTGCATGCCTTCCAGTTGCTTTTGCCATTCTTCGATATTGGTCTTGGTCTCTTTTTCCAGATTCTCGGAAGCTTCCAGTTCCATCAGGACAGAATCCTTATTGTCCTGGATCTCCTGGATCCGCTTTTCGATCTCCAGCTCCTGCTTCTTCAGATCGTCCAGACCGCTGGCAGATTCTTCCTGCTTCTCCTGGGCCTGGGTCAGACTGATGCGGGCTGTGTTCTGCTCAATGAACTTATTCTGCAGGGTCATGCGTACCTTCTCTGCTTCCATACGCAGTTCGTTACGCTTTTCCCTTGTATCCTTAATGGACTGCTCCAGTTCCTGAACCGTCTTTTCCAGTTTGGCAACATTCTCTTCCAGTTCGTTCATCTCACGACGACGTCCCAGAAGATTGCTGTTATTTTTAAATGCACCACCGCTGATGGCACCACCCGGGATCAGGAGTTCTCCTTCCAGGGTGACCATACGGACACCGTAATCAAACTTGCGGGCGATCTTCATGGCATTATCCATGGTATCCACCACAACGATACGGCCCAGCATGGCTTTGGCTACATTTACATACTTCTTATCGATCTTTACGATCTCATTGGCCATGCCAATGACACCTTTTTCGGACAATACCTCCGGCGTCTTAAACTCCTGGGGATGCTCGATACTGGTCAGAGGAAGGAAGGTGGCTCGACCAAAGCGGTTCTTCTTCAGGAATGTGATCATCCGCTTGGCGGTATCTTCATCTTCTGTAACGATGTTCTGGATATTTCCGCCCAGAGCCGTCTCAATGGCCGTCTCGTACTTCTCGTCTACCTTGATGATATCCGCAATGACACCGATGATGCCGGAATCCTTCTTTTTCTGTTCCATCACCATCTTAACGCTGTTTCCGTAGCCTTCGTAGCGCTCGGTGATGTTCTCCAGTGCATCCAGCTTGGACTTCGCCTGATGGTATGCTTCCCGTGCCTTCTGCAGCTCCACATCCAGATCCGTTAGTTTCTGACGCATGTCATGCACTTCCTGATCCAGATCCTTCTGCTGTTTGTCCAGAGTACGGATCTCTTCGTTGATCTTTTCGAAGTTTTCCTCCAGTGTCTTGATGTTGGAAGCTGCTTCCGCTTCATCGGACCGTACACGGATCAGTTTGGAGGTCAGCGCTGCCTTGTCGATATTGGCCTGCTCAAACATGGAATCATAACGTCCCAGTTTGGACTTGGTGGTGGCACGCTCGTTTAAGGCTTCGATGATGGCATTCTTGCCTTCTTCGATGCGATTATTCAGTTCTTCGATCTGCATCTGCAGTTCTTCCAACTGCGCCTTTAATGCATCCCGATTTTCCCGTACTTTGGAAAGTTCATCATCAATGACTTTCTTCTCGGAGAGCTTTGCGTCCTTTTCCTTCTGCTTCTCTTCGATCTGAGAAGACAGTGTCTCCCTGCGCTTTAACTGATGCTCCCGATTCTGTTCGGCAGCCTTGATCTGTTCCTTTAAAACATTGATCTGGCCTTCCAGCTTTCCTCTCAGAACAGAGGACTCATTGGCAGTCTTTCGCTGTTCATCGATTTCAATTTCCAGTGCTTCCAGTTCGCTCTGGATCCGCTCATACTCGGTTTTGCTGTTTTCCAGTCTGGTGGTGGTGGCTTCCAGATTTTCCGTAGCGATCTTCAGCTTTTCGGAAACCTGGTCCAGCAGTTCCTTTACATGGCGGTTATCCAGCAGGAATACATTGACATCCAGTGTCTTTAATTCATCCCGCTTGTTCAGATAAATACGGGCAGTCTCCGCCTGCTTTTCCAGAGGGCCCAACTGGCGCTCCTGTTCTCCCAGGATATCGGAGATACGAAGCAGTGCCTGCTCGTCTTCTTCCAGCTTCTTCTGTGCGGCAGCCTTACGGCGTTTGAACTTAACGATACCGGCCGCCTCATCAAACAGTTCCCGGCGCTCTTCCGGTTTACCGGAGAGGATCTGGTCGATCTGACCCTGACCGATGATGGAATAACCCTCCTTACCGATACCGGTATCATAGAAGGTCTCGTAAATATCCTTTAAACGGCAGATGGAGCCGTTGATCATGTATTCACTTTCACCGGAACGATACAGACGTCTGGATACCGTCACTTCATCGTAATCCAGAGGCAGAGCGTGATCGGAATTATCCAGAGTAATGGCAACATAGGCAAAGCCCAGAGGCTTCCGCAGCTCTGTACCGCTGAAAATAACATCCTGCATGGATGCCCCACGAAGGGTTTTGATCTTCTGCTCTCCAAGTACCCAGCGCACCGCATCCGCAACGTTACTCTTACCGGAGCCGTTAGGACCTACAATACCGGTGATACCGTTGTGAAAGGAAAGGGTTATTTTATTGGCAAAGGACTTAAAGCCCTGCATTTCAATACTTTTTAAATACATACATTACCGTCCGGATTTAAGATAAGCACGCATCTTTTCGGTACCAAGGGCATTTTGTGCCGCCTGTTGTTCTGCCTGCTTTTTACTGCTCCCCGTACCCTTACCCAGCTGACGATCGTCCAGATAAGCGCACACTTCAAAGGTCCTGGCATGATCCGGTCCGCTTTCGCCAACCAGCTCATAACGAAGGACACCCAGTCCATTCTTCTGTATAATTTCCTGCAATTTGGATTTTGCATCGTGAAAGAGCTGCTCTTCCCGCAGTTCCTTTAAGATATGACGCAGGATGAACTGCTTGGCAGTATCGATCCCCGCATCCAGGAACATGGCACCGATGACTGCTTCCAGCACATCGGATACAATGGAGTCCCTGCTCCGTCCACCGGTATGTTCTTCGCCTCTGCCCAGCTTGATATACTGCTCCAGGCCGAAGGTGCGGGCACAGATCGCAAGAGTAGGCTCGCAGACCATCGAAGCACGCATGGTGGTCAGTTTTCCTTCCGGCATCTCCGGATAGGTGTTATACAAGAACTCACTGGATACCAGTTCAAGGACCGCATCCCCCAGAAACTCCAGGCGCTCATAGTCTCCGTGCCGGTTGATCTTCATTTCATTGGCAAAGGAGCTGTGGGTCAGAGCCTGTTCCAAAAGAGCTGCGTTATTGAAATGATATCCGATGCTTTCTTGCAGTTTCTCAAGATTGTCCTTACTCGGATTCATTTGGTTCTCTTTTCTCTTCTATTTACGGAAATAAACTTCCCGCTATGATCCCAAACAAGAAAAAAGCGAGCAAGCTCGCTTAATTTCCTGCCTTTTTGATCAACTCAACAGCCTGACCAACGGTTGTGATCTTTGCTGCTTCGTCGTTATCAACTTCCAGACCAAACTCGGTTTCAATTCCCATGATGATCTGGTATAAATCCAGTGAATCAGCACCGAGATCATCTGTAAAAGTGCTGTCCTCTGTGATCTCATTTACGTCTACGTTCAGTACGTCTGCAATGATCTGCTTTAATTTTTCGAATTCCATGATATACCTCGTTTCTTTTCTCTCTTCGCTGCTTTAAGATCAGAGCGCATCTGTCCTTTTTTACCCTGTCGGGCAATCCCTACCGGATCAGATCTGCTCCACGTTTACTGCTTTTGCGATCTTATCGTTGATGCCCATCTCCTTAAAGTCAATACACTGGAGTATGGAATTACGGATCTCATTGGCTTTGGAGGAACCGTGGGTCTTTACCACCAGGCCCCTGAGTCCCAGCATAGGTGCTCCGCCGTACTGTGAAGAATCAAACTTCTTAAGCGTACTCTTTAAGGCAGGCTTGATCAGCAGTGCACCGATCTTGGACCTTAAGGAAGTCATCAGCCCCTGCTTTACCGCCTTTAACATGGTAGCGCCAACGCCTTCATACATCTTCAGGATCACATTTCCCACAAAGGCTTCGCAAACCACTACATCCGCAACGCCCTGGGTAATGTCTCTTGCTTCGATGTTACCGATAAAGTTAATGTCAGGGCAGTTCTTTAACAGAGGATAAGTTTCCTTTACCAGCGCATTTCCCTTTTCCTCTTCCACACCGATGTTGACCAGTCCGACTCTCGGGTTATTCACATGCATAACGTTTTCCATGTAAATGGAACCCATCTTTGCGAACTGCACCAATTGAGACGCTCTGGCATCTACATTGGCTCCGCAGTCGATCAGGAGTGCTGCCCCCTTCTCCGTAGGGATGAGCGGAGCAAGAGGAGGTCTCTCCACACCCTTGATACGGCCAACAATGATCTGACCGCCTACCAGAGTTGCTCCGGTACTGCCTGCGGAAACATAGGCATCACAGGTACCGTCCTTCACCATATACATAGCCTTCACAATGGAGGAATCCTTCTTCGTCCGGATCGCTCCTACAGGAGGTTCAGCCATTTCGATCACTTCTGTGGCATTCACGATCTCCAGCTGTTCCTGGGGATAGGTAAATTCCTGCAGGCATTTTTTAATCTCTTCCTCTTTGCCTACCAGAAATATCTTGATCTTATTGCTCTGCTGGATCGCTTCCACTGCTCCCTTTACGATCTCGTAAGGGGCATTGTCGCCACCCATGGCATCAACGGCTACTTTCACAAAATCAGCCATCTACTTCCTCCTTGGGACATAAAAAGACTACAATAAAAACTATACAAGTTACGCCCCCAAAAAGCAAGAAAAAAAGACACCGGAGATAGTTCTCCGATGTCTTTAGATTCACATAAATCAGTCTACAGCAACGATCTGCTTCTTGTTGTAAGTACCGCACTTCTTGCAGACTCTGTGAGGCATCATTAAAGCACCGCAATTGCTGCACTTTACCAATGTAGGAGCAACCATCTTGTAGTTTGCTCTTCTCTTATCTCTTCTTGCTTTTGAGTGTTTATTCTTCGGACAGATGGACATTTCGCTTACACCTCCTTATTCGCGTCAAATATTTCTTTTATAGCCGCCATTCTAGGGTCAGGAACGAAATCATCGCATC
>JAILDL010000013.1 GCA_024689465.1 Lachnospiraceae bacterium | reverse complement strand
TATAACAACATCTTCCTGCAGAACACTCCGATCCCCAAGGATTACCTGAAGGATTGGGATCCGAACCGAGAGCCCTCCAACCTGGAAGTCGGTACCCACGTTTGGGACAGCTATCCCCTCTACGAAGACTGGATCAAACAGTTTGACATCGGAAAGCCCCGTCCGGATATGGGCAAGCTGGCAAACGGCCACTTCGGTCATCTGCCCGTATGGATCCACGGAAATGCCTACCTGGGCGGTGCAAAGGCCTTTGCAAAGGAAAAGGACAAGCTGGTAGATAAGAAGAAAGCTACCGTAACGCTGGTAGAAAAAGACGGCAAGTACTCCCTTAAGACCAACATCTTTGACCTGGTAAAGGATTTTGCCGTTCATACCATCGATACCCAGACCCTGGGCAAAGCCTTCGAGCCCGAAGAATACTACGAGAATCCCGACGGAACCCCCATCACCTTTAACGAAGACTACTTCGGAAATAAGCGGGGACTTCACGTAGTACCCGGTCCCTTCGCTGCAGACAGCGATCCCAAGACCATCGTCTGGGAAGACTGATCCGGCAGGTATTTCCCCCTACAAAAAGGATCCGGATCCTCAGCCGAGGAGATGGTCCGGATCAGAAAAAAGGCAGGAGCCAACGGTTCCTGCCTTTTATATGTCTGTATGATGCTCAATATTTTCTGCGGTTCTTTAATTCCAGGTAATTGGTAATGTACTGCTCGTAGCGCATCCGGGAGATCTCTCCCGCCTCTACCGCCTGTTTCACCCGGCAATCCGGCTCCATATGATGGACGCAGCCGTTAAAGCGACACGCTCCCATATAGGGATGAAACTCTGCATAATAATCCTTTAAGTCGGTTTCCTCCAGATCAAACAGATCCAGGGAGGAAAAGCCCGGGGTATCCATGATGTAGGTTCCCGGATCTTCCAGGGGGATCAGCTGTGCATGGCGGGTGGTCTGCTTACCTCTTCCGATCTTCTCACTGATCTCGCCGGTCTCCATCATAACATGAGCCTGGAGGCGATTGACGGTAGTGGATTTCCCCACGCCGCTGGGACCTGCCAGAATGGTGGTCTTTCCCTTTAAATAGGAGCGCAACGCCTTTACACCGGATTGCTCCTCATCCTGCACCTTCATGCGGGTATACAGAACCGGGTAGCCTGCCTGTTCATAGGCTTTCCGAATCGGTTCAAACTCCTTCGGGTCGATGAGATCCGCCTTGTTAAAACAGATGGTACAGGGCAGATGTTTTTGCTCCATCATGATGAGAAAACGATCCAACAGGATAAAGTTGGGATCGGGACTTGCCGCTGCAAAAAATACCAGGGCCTGATCCACATTGGCGGATGCCGGCCGGATCAGTTCGTTTCTCCTGGGCAAAATGGAAACCACGTTTCCGGTTTTTGCTTCTTCATCCAGCACTTCTGCTTCCACCATGTCCCCTACCAGGGGCTTGCTGCCGTCTTTACGGAAGATCCCTCTGGCTTTACATTCCAGAATGGTTCCGTCCTGCAGATCCACATAGTAGAATCCGGCAATTCCTTTAATGATCTTTCCGGTTTCTTTCCTCATCTTCTCCTTATTTGTCCATTGTAAATTCCACGTCCCGACGAACGGTCATGGACTTGGTCTGATTCTGTGTGGTAGTGGTTTCTCCGGTGGTCGGATCCGTGGTGGTCACGGAATCGATCTTATCCGTGTAGGTAAAGATAATGGTTCCCCTGGGAGTGGTCAGTCCCTTAAAGTTTACGGAGAAGGGGAAATCCTTTACGGCCGAATCCAGAAGCACGTTGTTCTCACCATCCACGATGCGGATGTTGATCACCGTACCGGGTACGAAATCAGGATCCTCTTCCGAGGTAGGTGCTGCGATATTGGCGCTGTAGGTATAGGTAGCGTTCTCCGGTCCCTTACTGATGGAAATGTTGATCGTTGTGCCTTCTACCACCGTGGAATTCTTGACCACGCTCTGGGCGCAAACCTTCCCCACCAGGTTATAATCCGGATTGTAAACTTCGGTCACCTTTCCAAGGACCAGTCCCTGTTCGGTCAGAGTGACCATGGCTTCATCCTCGGTCATACCGGTAAGATCCGGCATGGTCACTTCCACATCCATGGTTCCCTGGGAAACAATGAGGATGATGGTAGAACCTTCCGGCGCTTTGGAGCCGCCCTTGGGACTCTGACGGATCACGGAGCCTTCCTCCACTTCCTCGGAATAGCCTTCCTTTTCTTCTACTGCAAATCCTGCATCCTGCAGGATGTAATAAGCCTGTTCCAATGTAGCCAGTGTCACGTCGGGCACTTCCACACCGCTGGTGCCTGCGCTGACGGTCAGATTAACAGAGATCCCTTCCTGTACCCAGGTTCCCTTCTCCACGCTGCTGCGCATGACAATGTTCTGATCGTAGGCATCGGACTCTTCGTACTCTACGGTATAACCCAGCCCGATCTCATCCAGGGTTGCCTTTGCTTCCTCAATGGTCTTTCCGATCACGTCCACCATCTGAACCGTATTGGTCTGTGCTATGGTTTCCTCGGTTCTGCGAGGCTCATCCCCAAACAGATCAAAGGTCTTGCTGGCCAGGAATAAAACGATGATAAAGACCACGATGGCCAGAACCACGGTAAGGGCTGTGGCGATCTTCTCCATACGGGGACTTAAGCCGGATTTATCGAAGTCGTCATCCTCCTCCTCAATCTCCTGCTTCTTAAGGCGCATGGGCTTGCTGGTCTTTTCCTGCACCGGAGCGGTCTCCTTGTGGATGGCCGCCATATCTTCTTCGGTGGCGATACGGGTAGAAGCTTCCGTGTCGGAATCCACCCTCTGTACAAAATTCTCATCCGGTGTCAGCAGAGACTGCTTTAAGTCATGGATCAGCTGGTCCATATTCTGGTACCTGCGATCGGCACTCTTTTCACAGCATTTTAAAATGATCTGCTCTACACTGATGGGAATATCTTCTGCATATTCTCTGGGAGAAGGCATCTTCTCCTGGATCTGTTTGATGGCAATGGCAACGGTGGTATCCCCGTTAAAGGGTACCCGGCCTGTCACCATCTCAAACATGGTGATACCCAGGGAATAGATATCGCTCTTTTCATCGGAGAATCCGCCGCGGGCCTGTTCCGGAGAGGTATAATGCACACTGCCCATGACGTTGGAGGTAATGGTGTTGCTGGTCGCAGCCTTGGCGATACCAAAGTCTGTAACCTTCACCTTGCCGTCCTTGGAGATCATGATGTTCTGCGGCTTAATATCCCGGTGAATGATATGGTTATTGTGGGCTGCTTCGATACCCATGGACACCTGGATGGCAATGGAGATCGCCTCCTTCACCGACAGGCGCACCTTTTTTACAATATAGTTTTTGAGCGTGATACCATCTACCAGCTCCATTACGATAAAGTAGATGCCGCCCTCTTCCCCTACATCGTATACATTCACAATGTTGGGATGCATCAGGCCTGCTGCGGCCTGGGCTTCCGTACGGAACTTGGAAACGAAATTGGCGTTCTCCGAAAATTCCTGTTTCAACACCTTTACCGCTACCAGGCGGTTCAGTTTATTGTCTTTTGCTTTATATACATCGGACATTCCGCCGGTACCGATCTTCTCAACGATCTCGTACCGCTGGTCCAAAAGCATTCCGATCTTAATCATCTTCTACCTCGTCTGCAAACGGCTCTACAATAATAACGGAAATGTTGTCTTTTCCTCCGTTCTCATTGGCTGCGCGGACAAGCTCTTCTGCCTTCTCCACTACATCTCTGCCGGTGTTCATAAGGATCCGGATCTTCTCGTCATCGATCATGTTGGTCAGACCATCCGAGCACAACAGCACCAGATCTCCCGGTTCTAACTCCACCTCAAAGAAATCCACATCAATGGTATCCATACCGCCGACGGCTCTCGTAATGATGTTCTTCTGCGGATGGGTCCGTGCACTGGCCCTGTCAAGGCTTCCTCTTTCCACCATTTCCTCTACATAGGAATGGTCACGGGTGATCTGCCGGATCTTGCGGTTTACCACATAGAGACGGCTGTCGCCCACATTGGCAACCTTCATGTATTTTCCCATCAAAGTGGCGGCGACCACAGTGGTCCCCATGCCTTCCAAAGCGGCGTTCTCGGCAGAAAGCTTCACAATGCCGGAATTGGCCTTCTCGATGGCTTTTCTGAGGATGATGGTCGCATTCTGTTCGGGAGAAGACTTCACTTCTTCCACAATGGTGTCCACCGTATAGCGGGCCGCATAGTCTCCCGCCTTATGGCCGCCCATGCCGTCTGCCACAATGAACAGGTTCGGCAGGTTGCCGATGGGCACGTCCGATGCGAAAACCACATCCTGATTCATATTCCGTTGTAAACCCACATCCGAAATGTGCGCTACCTTATACACGGGACTCCTCCATACATTCTCCGGTAAAGCGTTCACAGGTTGCAAAAGAAAAGGATGCTCATGGTCCCATGGCATCCTATACAATGCACGAATGATTTATGTTTCATTCTCCAGCTTATAGCTGCGTCGGAGCTGGCCGCAGGCACCGTCGATATCCCTGCCCAGTTCCCTTCTAATAGTAACATTTATATGGTATTTTTCAAGTTTATTTTTGAATGCAAGCACAGCGGAATGATCCGGCTGCTTAAAGCTTCTCTCCCTTACCGGGTTCACCGGGATCAGGTTGATGTGGCTGTTTAAGGGGCCTGCCAGATGGGCCAGATTCTTTGCATCTTCCCCGCGGTCGTTGACCCCTGCGATCAGAGAATACTCAAAGGTGATCCGCCGGCCGGTCTGCTCATGGTAGTAAGCGCAGGCATCCATCAGTTCCCGGATGGAATACTTGTTGGCAATAGGCATGATCTCCCGACGCTTTTCATCCGTCGCGGCATGAAGGGACAAGGCCAGAGTGATCTGCAGTTTCTCATCTGCAAGCCGTCTGATATTTGGGACGATACCGCAGGTGGATACCGTCAGGTTCCTCTGGGAAATGTTCAGACCGTTCTCATCGGTGAGAAGACGGATAAACCGCAGGATGTTGTCATAGTTATCCAGAGGCTCTCCGGTTCCCATGACCACCACGTTGCTGACCCGCTCTCCGTTCATCAGGGTGAGGGCGTAGATCTGGTCCAGCATCTCCGAAGGGGTCAGGTCCCGTACCTTGCCGTCAATGGTGGATGCACAGAACCGGCATCCCATGGCACAGCCCACCTGGGAGGAAATACACACGCTGTTGCCGTGCTCATATTTCATCCAGACGCTCTCCACCATGTTCCGATCCGGCAGGGCAAACAAAGCCTTCTTGGTGCCGTCCAGCTTCGATTCCTGCAGGCGCTCCTGAGACAAAGTCACCAGAATGCACTCCCGGGCGAGTTTCTCCCTTAAGGCCACCGAGAGGTTGCTCATCTCGTCAAAGCTGCGGACCAGCTTCTTATGAATCCAGTCATAGATCTGCCCGGCCCGGAAGGACTTTTCGCCCCAGCCTGCCAGCAGCTCCTTCACCTCTTCCAGCGTCAGAGACTTGATATCGATCTTGTCGTTGATCCTGCGGATCTGTAATTCTTCGTTCATACTCAAAACCTGTTGTGAAACTACGTGTCTATGCCCGGTCGGCGAGCGGGGTTACTGCTTCGCCCTGCCCGGCAGGCATATTCATTTCGTATATCCGTCCTGCAAGGGAGCGTTGTACAAACAACTGCAGGGGCCTTATCGTTCGCCGGTTCTTATGGGCGGTATTTTCGCCCATTACGAACCGCTGCGTACAACGATATGGAGCGGGAGCGTCCCCAAAGTGTTTGTGCAAACGATTCCTCGGCAGGACGGGTAAACCACGTAATTCGCCTGCCGGGCAGGGCGGTTGCGGATCATGCGCTCGCCTGTATATGCCATATAAGGCAAATCAACTCAGATAAGAAGAGGACATCCTCCTCCAAGGATCATTTTTGAAATAAAGCCAGGAAGAAGCCATCCATATTGGCACGGTCGCCGGCCTCTCCCGGGAAGATCTGGAGTCTGGACAATGCTGCATCGTCCGGACGGTCCGATGAGAAGCAAATGGGTGTAAGACCAAGCTCGTTTTGGATGAAGTCTGCCTGCTCGTCGTTCTCAAAGGGATTCACGGTGCAGGTGCTGTACAGCAGCTTCCCGCCGGGCTTTAAGCAGGAAACGCCCATGCGCAGGATCTCCTGCTGGAGCTGTACCAGTTCCCGGATGCTCTCCTTGGTCACATGATACTTGATCTCCGGCTTTCTGTTTAAAACGCCCAAACCGGAACAAGGCAGATCTGCCAATACCACATCGGCTTTCCCTGCCAGATCCGGATCGGGAATTCTGGCATCCCATACCCGGGTGTTTATATTCGTAAGGCCCATACGGGCTGCATTTTCTTCGATCTTTCCGATCTTTTCGGGCGTCAGGTCCCGGGCATATACCATGCCCTCCGGCCCGGTCAGTTCCGCCGCCATCAGACTCTTTCCGCCGGGTGCCGCACACAGATCCACGACCAGATCTCCCGAACGGATGCCTGCATAGGCAGCCGGCAGCATACTGGACACATCCTGTATGGTGATCAGTCCTTCTGCAAAGCCCGGGATCTCCGTGACCTTATCCATGCCTTCTGCCAGATAGGCATAAGGCAGATAGGGATGGGGTGTTACCTGTATGCCTTCTGCTTTCATCTTCTCCAGCAGAGCGTCCTTCTCTTCTTTTTCAAGAGAGAGCTTCATCCGGAAGGACAAGGGTCTGCTCTCCAGCTGCTCGGTTGCCATCTGCTTTGTTTTCTCCATGCCATAGGCATCTTTCCACAGCTGCAGCACTTCTTCGGGAATAGAGGAGCGGATGCTTAAAGCGCGCATGGGTTCCTTTTCTTCCGAAGGATAGGAAATCGTATCCTTTTCCCGCACGATGGAGCGCAGCACACCGTTAACAAAGCCGGAAAGCTGGGAGAACTTATGGCTCTTTGCCAGTTTGACGGCTTCATTGCACACAGCGAAATCGCTGGCTTTATCCATATACAGGATCTGATAGGTACTCATGCGAAGCAGACAGCGGATCAGGGGCTTCATCTTACGAACCGGCGTCTTGGAATACAGACCAAGACGGTAGTCCAGCTCGATCTGCCGCTCGGTGACGCCGTTTACGGTTCGTTTGATCCTGCGCTTTTCAGAAGGTTCCAGATAATCGTACTTATCCAGTACCTGATTTAAGATCACTCCGGTAAAGGAGCCGGTTTTCTCGGCTTCCAGGAGTATTTGTAAGATGAGTTCGCGTTCGTTCACGTAAAAATCCTTTTAATATAACCTGTCGCCCACGTTCACCGGGTTTCCTAACAGAAAATCCCGTACGGACATGGCTTTCTTACCTTCCAGCTGCACTCTTAAAAGGCGCAGTCTGCCTTCCCTGCACTGAATGGTGATGCTTTCCTTATCTTTTCCGCAAACCTGTCCGGGGGTTAAACCTGCAGCCTCTGCTGCACTCTTATCCACCTCTGCTCCCAGGAGCTTCATGTTCTTCCCATGGAAGGAACAATAGGCGGTGGGCCAGGGATACAGGCCGCGGATCAACCGGTCGATCTCTTCTGCGCTCTGCTGTTCAAAATGCACCTGTCCCATCTGCTTATCCAGCATTTTGGCATAAAAAGGGCACTCGCCCTGCTTTTCGGGTTTCAGTGAGCCGCTTTCCACCAGAGGAAGGGTCTTTGTGATCAGCCGGGCACCTGCCTGCATCAGCTTTTCTTCCAGGCTTTCTGCCGTATCGGAGTCCAGAATGGGAACCTCTTCCTTCGTGAGCATGTCACCGGTATCCAGGCCGGCATCCATCTGCATGATGGTAACGCCGGTGGTCTTCTCCCCATTTAAGATGCACCACTGGATGGGTGCCGCTCCTCTGTACTTGGGAAGGAGGGATGCATGAATGTTGAGGCACCCATATTTCGGGATATCCAGGATCTCCTGGGACAGGATCTGTCCAAAGGCTGCCACCACATACACATCTGCCGGGTACTTTTTCAGTTCTGCCACTTCTTCCGGGCGCTTTATCTTCACCGGCTGCAGCACCGGAATATTATGTTCCAGCGCCACTTCCTTTACAGGAGGTGCCATAAGCTGCCGTCCCCGCCCTTTGGGCTTATCGGGCTGGGTGACCACGGCCGTGATCTCATGCCCTGCCTCGATCAGCGCTCTTAATGCAGCCGCTGCAAATTCCGGTGTTCCCATGAATACGATCTTCATGCTTCTTCTTCCTCAGGATTTTCCGGCATCAGGTCTTCGTTGTTTACCAGTTCGCCTTCTACCTTCTCGATATACAGATGTCCGTCCAGGTGCTCACATTCGTGGCAGATGGCACGGGCCAGGAGTCCTTCTCCCTCCAGTTCGAAGGGCTTCATCTTGCGGTCCAGAGCTCTTACCTTTACATGGTCGGGTCTGGTCACGATACCGCTCTTTCCGGGGATGGAAAGGCATCCTTCGTAGCCGGTCTGTTCGCCGCTGGTTTCCAGGATCTGGGGATTGATCAGCACAATGGGATCTTCCCCTGTGCAGTCGATCACAACGATCCGCTTTAATACGCCGATCTGGACCGCTGCCAGGCCGACGCCGTTGGATTCATACATGGTATCAAACATATCATCAATGAGAATGGAGGTACGCGGGGTCATCATGGTAACCTCCTTGCTCACCTTATTTAATATATCATCACCGAGTTCTCTGATCTTTCGAAGTGCCATTTGTTCTGTATTCCTTTCCGCAGTTTTCTGCTGTTTCTTTCATTCCGATGTTTTTCAGCTGTTAAACATTCTATCAATAACCGTACATGGGGTCAAAGTCAAAATACACCTGACACCGGCTGACGGGAATGTTCTTTTCCGCGCTCTCGCACAGGTCCTTTACCCGGATCAGCGCATCCTCTGCAGGATGCTTTACATAGAACACATACCGGTAGATGTCCTTGATCCTGGATACCGACGCCTTACCGGGGCCGATGACGATCATCCGGTTCCGGTAACCGGTCATACGCTCCGGAGAAGAAAACGGGCTGCTCTTCTTTCCCTCCTCCTCCAGCCTTGCCCCTTCTTCCTTTGCGATCCTTGCCAGAGAAGAAACCATGGTCTTTGCTTCCTCTTCCCGGTCGGAGGTTACGATCACCGCCAGCATATGGGATGCAGGGGGATAGGAAAGAAGCTTGCGATAGCTGATCTCCTCCTCGTAAAAGCCCACGTAATCCTGTTTCGCCGCATAAGTGATGCTATAATGATCCGGCTGGTAGGTCTGGATCACCACATCTCCCGGCTTCGTACCTCTTCCGGCTCTGCCGGCTGCCTGGGTGAGCAATTGGAAGGTTCGCTCGCCGCAGCGATAATCGTTGGCAAACAGGGACAGATCCGCCGCCAGGATACCCACCAGGGTTACATTGGGGAAATCATGGCCTTTTACGATCATCTGGGTTCCCACCAGTACATCTGCTTCCTGATTGGCAAAGGAAGTAAGGATCTTTTCGTAACTGTCCTTGGTGGTGGTGGTATCCGCATCCATGCGAAGGACACGGGCTTTGGGAAACATCTTTACAACAGCGTCCTCGATCTGCTGGGTACCGGCTTTCCACCCCTTTATATAGGGAGATCCGCACTGGGGACAGTTCTTGTATTCCGGCATCTCATAGCCGCAATAATGGCAGACCATCCTGCCGCCTCGGTGCTGGGTAAGGGCCACGTCACAGTGGGGACATTTTACCACCAGACCGCAGTTTCTGCAGGAAACAAAGCCGGCTAATCCCCGGCGGTTTAAAAACAGCATGACCTGCTCCTGCTTTTCCAGACGATCTTCCATCAGCTCCTGCAGTTTTCGGCTGAAGATGGTACGATTGCCTTCCTTCAGCTCGGTCCGCAGATCCACGGTATGAACCTGGGGAAGGCTGCCGCCGGTGAGGCGCCGGTTTAAGGTATAGAGCACATATTTCCCTTCCTGGGCTCTGTAATAGCTTTCCAGAGAAGGGGTGGCAGATCCCAGTACCAGAGAGGCACCGGTGATCTCTCCCAGCTTTTCTGCGGTTTCTCTGGCATGATAACGGGGAACGTTTTCGCTCTTATAGCTGTTTTCATGTTCCTCATCGATCACAATGAGCTGCAGGTTCGGAAATGGGGTAAACAGGGCGGAACGGGGACCGATGATCACATCGATCTCTCCCTTTTTGGCCCGCTCACACTGATCGTATTTTTCTCCGTCGGATAAGGTGGAGTTCATGACCGACACCCGGTCTCCGAAATGCCGGTAAAAGCGCATCACGGTCTGATAGGTCAGGGCGATCTCGGGGATCAGCACGATGGCCTGCCCGCCCTGTGCCACCACATCCCGGATCAGGGAAATATAGACCTCGGTCTTGCCGGATCCGGTAATGCCATAGATCAGATAGGTATGCCGCTCTCCTTTTTCCCGATCGGCCCGTATCCCTTCCACGATGGCACGCTGCTCATCACTCAGCGAAAGGTTTTTAGCTTCCAGATCCTGAAAGCTTAAGGGATTGCGGTAATATTTTTCACTGCTCAGCTTGATAAAGCCCTGCTGTTCCAGGCTTTTCACGGTAGGAGCAGAGATGTTCAGCTTATGAAGGAGGATCTCATAGGGGATCACTTCTTCCTCGGAAAGCGCCTCCATCACCCGGGCTCTGGCCACCTGGTGCTTGCCTGCAAAGGCCCCGGCATAGCGGGCAGCATCCTCCGCACTCACCAATCGCTTTACGGAGCGGTGCTCTAACTGCTTACTTTTCTTATGGGCCGGGATCACCGTCTTCATGGCGTTGATCATGGTGGAGCCGTAATGCTCCTTCATCCAGTATGCCAGCTGGATCAGGTGCCCTTCCACGGCCGCTTCTTTTTCCGGTACGGACAGGATCTCCTTGATCCGCGACGGTTCGATCTGGGGCGTTTCGGAAAAGCCGATGATGTAGCCCAGCCTGGTCTTGTTGCCGTTTCCGAAGGGGACCTGCACCGCCTGTCCTACAAACAGCTTATCCTGCAGATCCTCCGGGATCTTATACTGAAAAGGCCGGTCCACGGCGCCGTGAGATATATCGATTATGATGTCCGCATAGGGGTATTGCACGTATCTGTCTTCCTTTTACTGTGGCAGGATCAGCCTTCCTGCCCGTTTTCTTCCAGGATCTCCCGGATCAGTACCCGCTCGTCCATGGGGTATTTTACCCCTTTGATCTCCTGGTAATCTTCATGGCCCTTTCCGGCCAGTACCACAATGTCGCCGGGCTGTCCGTTTCGGATGGCATAGCGGATGGCTTCCTTCCGGTCGGGGATCTCCACATAGGCTCCGTCAGTCTTGCCGATGCCGGTCTTGATATCCGCGATGATGTCCATGGGATCCTCATCTCTTGGATTATCGGAGGTAATGATGGTAAGATCCGCCAGTTTTCCGCTGATCTCTCCCATTTCATAACGCCGCAGCTTGGAACGGTTTCCTCCGCAGCCAAACAGGCATACCAGCCGGTGGGGTTCATAGGCTCTCAGGGTCTTTAACAGGCTCTCCAGGCTCATGGCATTGTGGGCATAGTCAATTAACAGGGTAAAGTCATCGGACACCTTTACGGGCTCGATACGGCCCTTTACCTTGGCCTCCTTCAGGGCGGTCTGCACCACCTGGGGAGAGATCTCAAAATGTCTGCAGATGGCAATGGCAGCCAACGCGTTGTAAACGCTGAAGGTTCCCGGGGTTCCGGTTTCCACGTCATAGGAAAGCTTTCCTTCTACACGGAACGCTACGCCCAGTCTTCCGCCGTCCCGGATCAGCCGGATGGAATCCGCCCAAAGATCGGAATCCGGTGTAAGACCGTAGGTCTCGATCTCGCAGGTATGCCCCTGGATCACTTCCTGACTTCTGGGGTCGTCTCCGTTAATGATGCCCTTACGGCACTGTTTGAACAAAAGGCCCTTGCACATCATATATTCTGCAAAGTCCGCATGCTCATTGGGGCCGATATGGTCCGGCTCGATGTTGGTAAACAAACCGATCTCAAAGGTAAAGCCCTGGGTCCTGTGGAGCTTTAAGCCCTGGGAGGATACTTCCATGACACAGATCTGGATCCCTGCATCCACCATTTCCCGGAAGGTCTGCTGCAAAACAAGGGATTCGGGAGTGGTATTGGCTGCGGGGATATGCTTCTCCCCGATGATGGTCTCAATGGTTCCGATCAGGCCAACCTTATAGCCTGCCTGCTCCAGAATATCCTTTACCAGAAAGGCGGTAGTGGTCTTTCCCTTGGTTCCGGTGACACCGATGACCTTTAAGGTATCGCCCGGGTTGTCATAAAAGTTTGCGGAAATAAAGGCCATGGCATAGCGGGTATCTTCTACCTTGATCACTGTTGCCTGTCCTTTCCCTTCCTCTCCTGCTGCATCCGGAAGGATTATGTCCTTACTGACAATAAAGCATCTGGCACCCTTTTCATACGCTTCTCCTGCCAGATCATGACCGTCCCGGTTTGCTCCGATGATGCAAAAAAATAAGCAGCCTTCCGTGACTTTTCTGGTATCGTTCACGATCTCAGGGATCGTAAGGTCCTCCCGTCCGGCTACTACTTCATAGGTTAATCCTTTTAACAACTGGATGATCGTCTTCATACGGATCTCCTTTTTATCTCTCTAAGCCTGATAAAACCATGGTTTTCACGGTTTCAAGGCCACTCCTATCATACCGCGATTTACCCGTTATTTCAATGAACCAAAAGGAGGGGCTGATACGCAGAAAGCCCGGTGTCTTCCACCGGGCTTTCCACTTCTTATGAGGGGGGAGATAGTGAGTTTCTCGACTATCTTGATACCTATCCTAACGGATAAATGTGTTCAAACTGTGTTCAGAGTGTGACGAAAGTATAAAAAAGCAAAAAATTTACTTAACTTTAAAGTCCGAAACGATAAACTCCAGATTCTCCTCTCCTCGGTAGGTATTAATGGATGGATAATACAGCACCGACAATTCATCTCCCGGCGCGATCTGCCCGGTCAGTGCATCTCCGTCTCCAAACCAGGTCAGGGTAAAGCGTCGTCCATCTTTGGAAGAAACGCTGAGCTTGGCTACTCTGTGATTTTGCCCTAACAATCGGATGTCCTGCAACAGCAGTTCCTGCTGGGCAAAGATGGGCTTACTGTTTCCGTTTCCAAAGGGCTCTAAAAGATCCATCTGCCGTACCAGATCCATGTTCACATAGGATAAGGGCATGGGCACATCGATGATGATCTTCTCCGTCAGTTCCTCCGGTGTCAGGGTGCAGGAAGCATTCATGGCTTTTCGGAAGGGCTCCAGGTTTTCTTCCGGAAGGGAAAGGCCTGCCGCCATCTTGTGTCCGCCAAACTGGGTAAAGAGATGAGAACACCGGGACAATGCTTCGTAAAGATTGTAGGTCTCGATGGATCTGCCGGAACCTTTTAATCCGTTTTCTCCCCGGGTCAGGACCAGCGCAGGCTTATAATATCGCTCCCGGATCCTGCCGGCGACGATCCCGGCTACGCTTTCGTGGCAGTCCGGTAAATAGATCACCAGCACCCGGTCATCCTTCAGATCTTCCTCCACCTGCATGACAGCCTTCTGCACGGCCAGCTCAGTCAGTTCCTTTCGTTCATCGTTCAGGCCCTTCAGCTTCTGTGCAATGGGAACCGCCTTTTCATAGTCCGTGGTCTCAAAGAGCTCCAGGGCAAGCTTGGCCGTATCCAGACGGCCGGAAGCATTGACACAGGGCCCCAGTACAAATCCCAGATGGTACGCCCGGATGGACTTGGGATCGATCTGATTTACATGGATCAGTGCTTTTAAACCGGTGTTTCGGGTAGTTCGGATCCGCATCAGTCCTTCCTTTTCGATGATCCGGTTTTCATCCAGCAATTCCATCACATCGCATTCCGTTGCGAAGGCGGCAAATTCCAGGAGTTCTTCCATAACCTCCTGCTCTACCCCCAGCACCTGAAGGAGCTTATAGACCACCACCGCGCCGCAGATCCCGGGATTGGGATAGTGCGAACCGGGAATATGCGGATCGATGACCACATCCGCTTCCGGCAGGATATAGTGTCTTACTCCTGTTTCCTCTTCTTCATAGGGAATCTCATGGTGATCCGTTACGATCACCTGCATGCCGTAGGACTTCGCCAGCCGGATCTGCTCCGAAGCCGCAATCCCGTTGTCGCAGGTCAGGAGCACCTGTACGCCGTCCTGTCTGGCCTGCTCTACCAGATGCACATTTAAGCCGTAACCGTCATTGATCCGATGGGGAATGGCATTGTCCACCGTCGCCCCCAGGCTGCGCAGCCCTTTTGTAAACATAAAAGCGGAGCAGACCCCATCAACATCATAGTCACCTATGACGCGCATTTTCATGCCTTGTGAGATCTGCTCCCTGATAAGCTTCGCAGCTTCTTCACATCCATCCAGCAGGCAAGGGTCATAGAGATCAGCAAGGGTACCCGTCAGGTATTTGCTTATCTCTTCCGGAGTGATCAAACCCCGGTTTCGAATGACTCTCGCCAGAACCGGATCGATGTTATAGGTCTTGGCAATTGCATCAAAATCAGCTCGTTTCGCTGCTACATACCAATTTGCCATATAATTTATTACTTCTTAGCTTTCTTAGACTTGGACTGCTCTTCCTTCTTTACGATCTTTGTACGCAGCACATACCAGAAGGGTGTTGCGATGCAGATGGAGGAGTAAGTACCTGCTACGATACCTACAAACATGGGAAGTGCAAAATCCTTAATGCTGCTTACACCGAATACGTACAGAGACAATACGGTAAAGGCTGTGGTAACGGAAGTAAACAGGCTTCGTGAGAAGGTATCGGACAGAGACCGGTTTGCAATGGTAACGATGCTTTCATTCTTGTAATCGGGGCTGGCCATGTACTCTCTCAGACGGTCAAAGATAACGATGGTATCGTTGATGGAGTAACCAACGATGGTCAGCATACAAGCGATGAAGGTTGCACCTACGGAGATCCGCAGCACTGCATAGCAGGTCAGTACGATCAGCACGTCGTGTGCCAGAGCCAGGATAGCGGCTGCACCAAAGCGTGCATCACGGAACCGGAACCAGATGTAGATCAGCATCAGGAGCAGAGCAACAACAACGGCTACCACTGCATCTCTGCGCATTTCTCCACTGATGGTGGAGCTGATGGTCTCGGTCTGGATGGTCTCGGGATTGATGCCGAAGTTACTCTCCAGTGCTTCACTTAAGGCAACTCTCTCTTCCTGAGAAAGAGTACGGGTCTTTACAACGATCTCATTGGAACCCTGTACCTTCTGGGTCTGCACATTGGAATCTCCGGTGATCTGCTCGAATACGGGAACCACATCGGAACTGATCCGGCCAAGGTCATATTCTTCGCTCATGTTAATGGTGGTAGATGTACCGCCTACGAAATCCAGGGAGAAGTTCAGGATACCCTTTCCGGCCCCTGCGTTCACACCCATGGAAACAAAACCAACGACAATGATCACGATGGAAAGGGCGAACCAAACCACGCGCTTCTCCAGGATCTTTAAGAGCTTGTGATCCTTGGCTACACCGTACAGCTTCGGATTCTCAGCACCCAGTCTCTCGCATGCGTTTAACAGCAGTCTGGTGATCACCAGCGCGGTAAACATGGAAAGAACAATACCAAGTGCCAGGGTCTGTGCAAATCCGCGGATGGAACCGGAACCTAACAGACCAAGAACGGCTGCTGCGATCAGAGTGGTCACATTACCGTCTACGATGGCGGACAGAGCCTTGTCAAAACCGCCCTTGATAGCGGAACGGGTAGACTTGCCAAGCTTTAATTCTTCGCGGATACGGGAGAAGATGATCACGTTCGCATCCACTGCCATACCTACGGAAAGGATGATACCTGCGATACCCGGCAGGGTAAGAGTCAGCTCAAAGCCGACTAACAGGATCACGATCAGGAATACATACAGAGCCAGTGCAAGCACAGCCAGTAAACCGGGCAGGTAGAAGATCGCTACCATGAAGACTGCGATCAGACCAAAGCCTACCACGCCGGCCTTTAAGCTGGTGCTGATGGCTTCACTACCCAGCTGCGCACCTACGACCTGAGACTGTAACTCTTCCAGTTCCAGCTTCAGACCACCGATACGGATGGTGCTGGCCAGTTTGTCAGCTTCTTCGAAATCAGCCATACCGTTGATCACGGCGCTGCCGTTGGTGATCGCTGCCTGAACCTTTGGAACGGAAACAAATGCTCCGTCGTAGTAGATACCGATGCTCTCACCGTTTGCAAAAGCTGCTGTGGTGGCATCCGCAAACTTCTGTGTTCCCTCTGTTGTAAAGCTTAAGGAAACAACCGGTTCCTGATTGCCCACACTGTCAGACTCATAGGTTGCCTGTGCGGAAGCCACATCGGTACCGGATAATACTGCATCGCCGGTTGCGATGATGTCTGCCAGATCACGGGTGAGTTCGTAGTTGCCGGTATCGCTGGAGTAACTGTAGTTTGCGTTACCGTCAGCATCGGTCTGACGAATGAAATACAAAGTACCGGGCTGACCTAATTCGGTCAGGATGGTATTTGCATCGCTGACGCCGGGAATTTCAATGGCAATACGGTTGGAGCCCTGCTGATAAACAAGTGCTTCGGTACTGTACTGCTCCACACGACGCTGGAGCTTGTAGATCGTATCGCTCATGTCGGATGCACTGGGATTTTCATCACCTACCACCCCGTAGGTAATGCTGACACCGCCTGCCAGATCCAAGCCAAGTTCGATCTCAGACGCGGAACCTGACTTGTTCTCCCCCCATCCTACAATCGCCGTATATCCCAAAAATACGGTGAACGCGATCAGAATGATCAGCGTCAGGAGGGACTTCCATAAGTTCTTTTTCATTTCTGCTCTCCTTATTTGTCGGCCATCGCCGCTTTTATCATAATAGCGCATTCTACTCGCTTGCGCTGTAACTCACAACCGATCTCGTACTGCCCGTTGATGCTGCCGGAGAAATTGTATGCATTGGCTCCGCAGCCGCCGCTGCAATAGAACTTGGCGAAGCAATCCTTGCAGCCTTCCTTGGCATATACGTTACAGGTCTTAAACTGATTCTGGATGTCCACGGCCTTGATGCCTTCATCCACATTTCCCATCAGGAATTCTTCCTGTCCCACGAACTGATGGCAGGGATAGAAATCTCCCCAGGGTGTAACGGCCAGGTACTCACAGCCTGCGCCGCAGCCGGATAAACGCTTGGCAACACAGGGGCCGCCCTCTAAGTCGATCATAAAGTGGAAGAAGTTAAACCCTCTGCCCTCTTTATTACGCTTCACCATTTCCTTGGCCAGCAGATCGTACTGGTCTAACAGGAAAGGAACATCCTCTTCCTTAATGGCATAATCTTCTGTGGGAGGTGCCACCACCGGCTCCACAGAGATCTGTTCAAATCCCAGATCCGCCAGATGCAGTACATCCTGGGAAAAGTCCAGATTGTAATGGGTGTAGGTACCGCGAACATAATAGTTCATCTGACCTCTGCTCTCGGCTGCATGAAGGAACTTGGGGATGATCATGTCGTAGCTGCCGCTTCCTCCGCGGAAGGGACGCATCCTGTCATGGACTTCCTTTCGTCCGTCAATGCTCAGGACCATATTGGCCATCTCGCGATTGGCGAACTCCTGGATCTCATCATTTAATAATACACCATTGGTGGTCAGGGTAAAACGGAACTTCTTGTTATGTTCCTTTTCGATGCTGCGGCCGTAAGCCACCAGCTGTTTTACCACATCGAAATTCAGAGTAGGCTCCCCGCCGAAGAAATCCACTTCCAGATTCACCCGGTTTCCGGAGTTGGCAACCAGGAAATCCAGGGCTTTCTTTCCTACCTCATAGCTCATGAGCGCTCTTCTGCCGTGGTATTCTCCCTCTTCCGCAAAGCAGTACTTGCAGGCCAGGTTGCAATCGTGGGCGATGTGCAGGCAAAGTGCCTTGACCACGGTAGGACGCTTGGTAAAGTCCCCGATATAGGGTTCATAAATATCTTCGGTAAACAGGCTTCCCTGCAGGGCCAGTGTCAGGATCTCCTCCACGGCTTCCTCCAGGTCTGCGGATGCATAGGTACCGGAAAGAGCTCCCGCCGCCTTCTTCATCTCCTCACGGATCTCAGAAGATACGGCATCGGAAAAGTCCGTTCCGTCCTGTGTATTCTCCCGCTTTAAAAAGTCTTTCCAAACAGACTCTGTAAGAGGGATCAGATCATATACGATATCGTCCACAACATGGATACTTCCGCTGTATACGTCCATTACGATATCGTATCCGTTATTCTTGTACTGATGGATCAAAAAACATTACTCCTTTACGTATAATAAGCAGCGATCAAAAATCGCTGCTTATCTTCTGAAAGCTATACTTTCTTATGGTTCGAAACTTATTTTGCAACCTTCTCGCAGCTCTGATTTCCTACTGTGCAGGAAGTCTTGCAAGCAGACTGGCAAGATGTCTGGCACTCACCGCATCCGCCCTTTTTCATAGATTCTTTCAGATTTCTGGTGTTCAGTGAAACGATGTGCTTCATATAAACAGCCTCCTTATTTCAATCAAAAATAATACACTTTCGAGCAGACGCTCATAACTTCAAGTAGTATAGCATATTATCCGACCCGTGAAAAGCACTTTTTCTTGACATGTTTATAGACTCATTTATAATATTTTTTATACTCAGACCCAGTAATTGTGCGATAGTTGTGCACAATTCACGCGATTTATTTCGAAAGGAAACTGTTTTGGACCCGGCGGACTATATACAACTTTTTATCCTACTGCTGTTACTCTATCTTTCTTCTTTCTTTTCTGCGGCGGAGACCGCTCTTACCACTGTCAATCTTCTGCATATGAAAACCCTGGCGGATGATCCGGAGGATCCCAAGTCCAGAGCCGCAAAGCGCATTGTGCATCTCCGGGAAAATCATTCCAAGATGCTCAGCACCATTCTCATTGGAAATAATATCATCAATCTGTCTTCCTCCGCACTGGCGACCACCTTCACCATCCATGTATTCGGCGAAGGCCTGATCAGTGTGGCTACCGCGATCCTGACCCTGCTTGTCATCCTCTTCGGAGAGATCATCCCCAAAACCAGTGCCATGCGGGATGCGGAGCGTGTAGCCCTGCGGGATGCGATCTATATCCAGGGACTGATGTTTCTCTTAACCCCTGTGATCTTCCTGGTGAACAAGCTGGCCGACTTTTTCCTTCGCCTGCTTCCCGCTCCCAAGGAGAATAACGGTATCACCGAAGGCGATCTGCGTACCATCGTGGACGCCGGACACGAAGAAGGTGTTCTGGAATCCGAAGAACACGAGATGATCACCAATGTGTTTGATCTGTCCTCTTCCAAGGCAGAGGAAGTCATGATCCCCCGGATCGACATGGTCACGGTTCCGGTGGAAGCCACCTATGACGAAGTCCTCTCCACCTTCCGCACCTGCATGTACACCCGTATCCCCGTTTACGAAGGGGAAAACGATCACATCATCGGTTTGATCAACATCAAGGACTTTCTGCTGGTAGATAATAAGAAGGACTTTAAGATCCGGGACATCCTGCGGGATGCCTACTATACCTATGAATCCAAGAACACGTCCGATCTGATGAAGGAAATGCGGGAAAATTCCCAGAACGTTGCCTTTATCCTGAACGAATACACCGCTACCGTGGGTATGATCACCCTGGAGGATCTCCTGGAGGAGATCGTCGGTGAGATCCGGGATGAGTACGATGCAGATGAAAGCACTCGTATCCAGCAGGTTTACAGCGACACCTATCTCATCGAAGCCAACGTAAAGCTGACCGATGTAAATGACGAGCTGGATCTGCAGCTGGAATCCGAAGATTACGACACCATCGGCGGCGTGATGATGGATTACCTGGACCGTCTTCCCAGAGACGGCGAAAGCATCACCACCAAAGAAGGCATCCGCCTTAAGGCAAACGGCATTGAAAAGAACCGTATCCTTCAGGTACTGCTGACGCTGCCCAAAAATAAGGAGGACGAGCCCCCTCAGAACTGACGGATCTCGTCCCCTTCATCTGTTGTATTTTCGATACTGAGTATCTTTACGTCATAGCCGAAATCCGGCCGAACCTCCACATGGACCACGTCCCCAACCTTATGCCCAAGGAGCGCCTTGCCAAGAGGCGATTCGTTGGTGATAAGGCCGCTTAGGGAGTCTGCACGAACCGTGGTCACGATGCGGTAGGTTTCCACTTCCCCGTCTTCCGTAAATTCCACCTTCACCGTATTGTTCAGCCCCACTTCGTCCTCTTTGGACTGATCGGAGATCACCACGGCGGTCTTGATCATCCGCTCCAGATAACGGATCCGGCTTTCATTCTTGTTCTTAAACTGCTTGGCAGCATAATATTCAAAGTTCTCCGACAGGTCCCCGTGGGATCTGGCTTCCTTTACATCCTCCAATGCCTTGGGCCGGACCACCAGCTTACGGTATTCGATCTCTTCTTCCATTTTCCGGATATCGGATTCAGTCAGTTTATCATGCATGTTCTCATCTTCCTCCTGTCCGTTCGGACACACAGGCTATATAGCCTTCCGGGGCATCCTCCATCAGATGAAAGGAATAGGCACCGCCCCAGGTAATGCCGGAATCCTCCGACAGCCACATCAGTTCAAAATCGGTCATGGCCGTGATCCCAAGGCCCATGGCTTTTACAATGCTCTCCCGGATGACCCACACCTTGATCGCTTCTGTGGGATCGCCGCTATTATCGATGTGCTTACGATCCGCACCGGTAAAGGCATGGTCCGATAACGCCGGGATCTGTCTGGTGGCTTTCTCGATGTCCACTCCGATCTCCCGGTCGGATACCGCGCCAAAGACATAGTCCCCTGCATGGGATACATTAAAGCAGACGCCCGGGTAATCCCGGAAAAAGGGCTTTCCGTGGCTGTTATAGGAAAGGATCATCTCTCCTTCTTCCCGCCCGGTGGCTTCTTTAAAAAAGCGTCCCATGAGACAGGCCGCCGCCAGAGATCGTTTCCGATCGGCTTCCTGCTTGCAGGCCTCTATTTTGCGTCTTCTTTCTTCCGTTATAGGAAAGGAGGTCGGCACTTGGCCAACCTCCAGGAATTCGTAGTTTGTCACTGTTTTAAGGCTTCCTTGTAGAACTCGCGGATATCCGCATATCCCTGCTCGGTCAACTGTTCTTTCTGGAATTTCTTGTTCTTGTTCATATGTACCAGCAGCACCTGCTTGTTCTCACTACGCAGCTTTTGTGCCTGGCCGATCACATCGCATAAAACGGAGCCGGACAAGCCCTTCTCCAAAAGGAATGCCACCTTCTCCTTCCGCGCGGGGATCTGATAACCGTTTTCCATCAGCAGCAGGATGATTCGCTCAAAACCGATGGAGAAGCCGCAGGCCGGCACATCCTTGCCGGTAAACTTGCCCACCATCTTGTCGTAACGGCCGCCGCCGCCGCAGGCGATGCCAAGCTGGGGCATGGCGATCTCAAAGATCGTACCGGTATAGTAGCTCATGCCGCGGACCAGTGTGGGGTCAAAGACCAGTTCGAATTTGGCGGATCTGGTGGCCTGTACGGAAGCAATGATCTCTTTGAGAGAGGTGCTGACTGCTTCCTCCAAAAAGCTTCCCAGTGTATCGATCAGGTAGGAAAGGCCGTCTTCTGCATCCTCGATGCCCTTAAACAGGCCCAGGTACTTATCCACGCTCTCCTTGCCAAAGCCCTTTTCCAGAAGCTCCGCTTCCACACCTTCCAGGCCGATCTTATCCATCTTATCCAGGGTAATGAACACGCTGTCGTAGGAATCCTCCGGGAAGCCGCTGTAGGCAGCCATGGCCTTCAGGATCCGACGGTCATTGATGCGGATCTGAAAATCGGAAAAGCCAAGCTTTCCAAGGGTGGTGGAGGTTGCCAGGATCAGTTCGATCTCTGCCAGGTTGGTGGCTTCTCCCAGAATATCGATATCACACTGCATGAACTGGCGATATCTTCCCTTCTGGGGTCTGTCGGCTCTCCACACATTTCCCACCTGCAGAGCCTTAAAGGGTGCGGGCAGGTTGTTTTCATTATTGGAGAAATACCGTACCAGGGGAACGGTCAGATCGTAGCGCAGACCACCGTCTACCAGGTCGTTTTCTTCCTTTGCGGTTTCCAGGTTCAGCTTCTCTCCTCTTTTCAGGGTCTTGAAGATCAGCTTCTCATTGTCGCCGCCCTGCTTACTGGTCAGGTTCTCTATATTCTCCACACAGGGAGTCTCAATGGAATGAAACCCGAAGCTTCGGTAAGTCTCCTTGATCACGCCGATGACGTAATCACGGATCTCCATCTCCTCCGGCATAATATCGCGCATTCCGGTAACCGGTTTCTTGGTCAGTGCCATAGTTTCCTCCGTTATCTTCTTCGCAGCACTCCTGCGTTTGTCGTTGTCGTATCTTGCAGCAGTACTATTCTACTGTACCATGCTAAAGAATTCAAGCAATTGCCTGTAAAGTCGTAAAGCCTGCAGGTCTGCAAAGCTTATAAGGCAAACAGGGCCTTCTTTCTCTCGATCATCTCATCGATCCGCTCCATGTACTGAGCGACTTCCTTTACATTCTCGCACCGCTCGATGCGGCCGGCGGGAAAGATCCGCTTACTGATGGATCCGGCTCCCAGGGCGATGATATCCTGTACTTCTTCCATGATCAGGATGTTGTAGATCCCTTCCTTGCCCGGTGCTGCATAGCCTACGTTTTCAAAGTTTCCCCGCATGTTCTTCTGCCGGTAGAGATAGTACGGCACAAGGCCCATATCTTCCGCACCTCTGGCTGCGATGGCCATGGTCTCGTCGGTATTTTCCAGGGTTTTGATATCGTGGCTCTCGATCCAGTCCTTCAGCTTCGATCCCCGCTTGATGGCCAGGGAATGAACGGTCAGCGAATCCGGTCGCAGCTTTTTTATCTCCTCGATGGTATAGGCCACATCCTCCGGCCCTTCGCCGGGCAGTCCTAAGATGATGTCCATATTGATGTGGTCAAAGCCGATCTCTCTGGCCAGATGGAAGGCGTCCACGGTCTGCTGTACGGTGTGGTGTCTGCCGATAAGCTTTAGCGTCTCATCCTTCATGGTCTGGGGATTTACACTGATCCGCTCCACATGACAGTCATGGAGTACCTGGAGTTTATCCCTTGTGATGGAATCGGGGCGTCCTGCTTCCACGGTAAATTCCCGGGCGGTGGACAGATCAAAGCTCTCCTGCAGTTTGTGCAAGAGCCGCTCCATCTGCTGCGGAGACAGGGTAGAAGGCGTACCGCCTCCGATGTATACGGAATCCAGTACCCGGTCCTTCATGGCCTCGGCGGTATAGTCGATCTCCTTTTCCAGGGCATCCAGATAGGCATCCACCTGATCCTTCCAGCGTCCGATGGGGTAGGACGTAAAGGAGCAATACAAACAGGTGGTGGGACAGAAAGGGATGCCGATGTACAGGCTGTAACCCTTTTCATAGTTTAAGGAGTCCAGAACCTTCTTTTCCCGTTTGGCGATCTCCAGGGCAAGCTTTGCCTTCTCCGGGGAGGTCTGGTAAAACTTCTCCATGCGCTCCAGGATAAAGGCGTCTTCCTTTCCTTCCTCCAAAAGGTTCATGGGGATCTTGGTGGGACGGATCCCCGTAAGATTTCCCCAGGGAAGAACGGTCCCGGTAAACTCCGACAGCATGGTATACAGATGCTGCTTCATGGAATTCTTCAGATTATGTTCTTCGTTCTCCGAGGCTCTGGCAACCATAGTGGCTTTTTCTGCTCCGTCCACGGACAATGTCATGGACAGTTCCTGCAGATCCTCGGAAAAGGTCCCGGTAAAGGAGGGTTCTCCCTCTCCCGGCTGTAAATCCTTCTCAGACAAGGTAAAAACCTTCACATCACATTCCGGATAGAAGGCTTTTATCAAAGAGTGTATATCGTATGCATATAAATCCTGATTCAGTGTAACAGTGATCATAGATCTCCTTAGGAAATAAAGGGGTTGTACTTCTTTTCATGGCCGATGGCGGTGACTTCGCCGTGGCCGGTGTAAACGGTGCAACTCTCCGGCAGCGTCATGAGCTTTTTAAGAGAAGCACGCATGCTGCTCATGGAGCTGGTGGGGAAATCCGTACGGCCGATGGATTCGCAAAACAGCGTATCCCCGGCAAAGAGAAGGTCAGCATCCTCTACATAAAAACAGCAGCTTCCTTCCGTATGTCCCGGCGTAAAAATGGTATGGAAGGTGATCCCTCCCAGGGTCACATCTTCTCCGTCCTCCAGATACACATCAGGTAAAACGGTTATCCGCTGTCCGATGAAGTCCAGAGACAGATTCAGGGCAGGATCTGCGCACAGTGCCTTTTCCGCTGATGCCGCATAAATCTTTGCCCCGCTTTTTTCCTGCAGGTCCGTTGCCCCTGCCATATGGTCAAAGTGCCCGTGGGTCAGCAGGATCCCTGCTACCGTAAGGCCTTTGTCTGTCAGTTCCTGATAAATGGCACTTCCCTGATCTGCAGGATCGATGACCACCGCCTGCGTACTCTCCTCTTCATGGATCACATAGCAGTTGGTGGCGATGGGCCCAAGGATTCGTGTGTAGATCTTGTACTGTGCCATATGTTTCCTTTCTGTGCGGCATCCGCTTCTGCATCCTGTTCGGAAACAGGCGGACAATTCTTCCCTATAACAGGATCAGCCGCTGGTTCGCTCGATATCCAGAACGCTTTCGATGGTACGGATCTTGTCTACCATGGACCGCATCTCGTCTCTGCCGCCAACCTGGAAGGATAATTCCAGCGTAGCAATGCCCTGCTTGCTGGTACGGGTATTTAAGGAAATGATGTTGATCCCCTTTTCCGTAAAGGCCTTGGTCACATCGGCTAACAGGCCGCTGCGGTCATTGGCATAGATCACGATGTCTGCGGTATATTCGCTCTTATCACTTTCGCCGGCCAGCCATTCCGCTTCGATCATGCGGCTGCGCTCGTCTTCCGGCAGGTTGATGATGTTGATGCAATCGGTACGGTGAATGGAGATACCGCGGCCTCTGGTGACGAAGCCCACGATCTCGTCTCCCGGTACAGGAGAACAGCATTTGGAAAAATGCACATCCACGTCATGGATCCCCCGTACGATGATGCCGCTCTTGGGACGGATCTGCACCGACTTATTCTGTGCATTTTCCGCTACCGCAGCCAGCACCTCTTCATCGGTCAGCTTCTGCTTATGATCCTTATCGTACAGCTCCAGCATACGATTGATGATCTGGCCTTCCTTCAGGCCTCCGTGACCGATGGCTGCCAGAACGGATTCCCAGTCATGGAAACCGTACTTGGCCTGAATGGCTTCCACATACTTGGGCTTCATCAGCTCCGGCATGTTGATGCCCTTTTGCTTACAGTAGATCGTCAGCAGTTCCTTACCCTTGGTGATGTTGACATCCTTCAGTTCCGCCTTGAACCACTGATTGATCTTGTTCTTGGCCTGGGTGGACTTACAGATGTTTAACCAGTCACGGCTGGGTCCTTTGGAATTCTGGCTGGTGATGACCTCGATCCGGTCACCGTTCTGGATCTCATAATCGATGGTGACCAGTTTGCCGTTTACCCGGGCGCCGATCATCTTATTACCAACCGCGGAATGAATGCTGTAGGCAAAATCGATGGGCGTAGAGCCGGCGGGAAGGTTCTTCACTTCGCCGGTAGGGGTAAAGCAGTATACACTGTCGGAGAACAGGTCCAGATCGCTCTTTAAGAGGTTCAGGAATTCCTTGTTGTCCGACATATCCTGTTGCCATTCCAGGATCTGGCGAAGCCAGGTCAGCTTCTCCTCTTCCTGTACTTCCGGCACCTTTCCGTCGGAAGCTTCCTTGTATTTCCAGTGAGCAGCGATACCGTATTCTGCCACACGGTGCATGTCAAAGGTACGGATCTGGATCTCAAAAGGCTGTCCGTTTCCGGCGATCAGTGTGGTATGCAGGGACTGATACATATTCGCCTTAGGCATGGCGATATAGTCTTTGAAACGGCCGGGAATGGGCTTATACATCTCATGGATGACACCCAGCGCCGCATAGCAGTCCTTCACGGAGTTTACGATGATACGCACCGCAAACAGGTCGTAGATCTGATCCAGCGTCTTGTTCTGGTTCTTCATCTTCTTGTAGATGCTGAAGAAATGCTTGATACGGCCGTCGATCTTGGCATCGATCCCTGCTTCGGCGATCTCATGGCTGACCTCATCCACGATGTTGGCGATGAAGTTCTCCCGGTCCGCCTTACGCATGGCGATCTTGTGGGCCAGGTCGTAATAGATATCCGGCTCCAGATATTTTAAGGACAGATCATCCAGTTCCACCTTGATCTTGGAAATACCAAGACGCTGTGCGATGGGACAGTAGATGTCCAGGGTTTCTCTTGCGATCCGCTGCTGCTTGGCGGCGGGCATATGCTTCAGGGTCCGCATGTTGTGCAAACGGTCTGCCAGCTTGATCAGGATAACGCGGATATCCTTGGCCATAGCCAGGAACATCTTACGCAGGTTCTCCGCCTGGATCTCCACCTTATCCGCAGACTGCATCACGGTTCCCTCGCTGGAAAGCTGCAGGTTCTGCAATTTGGTCACGCCATCCACCAGGAGCTCTACTTCCTCGCCGAACTGTGCTCCCAGTTCTTCGGAAGTAAGGGAGGTATCCTCCACCACATCGTGCAAAAGACCAGCTGCGATGGTCTCCTTGTCCATTTCCAGTTCTGCCAGGATGATGGCAACACATAAGGGATGGATGATGTAAGGCTCTCCGGATTTGCGTACCTGATCCTTATGGGCATCATGGGCTACCTGATAAGCCTTCTCGATCAGAGAGATATCATCGGAAGGATGATAACGGCGCACCTTCTCAATGAGCTCATTGTAAAGCTCTTCCGGGCTCTGGAATTCCTGGGTGGGCAGAATGCGCCCGTCGTCCATTACGAAATCCACGTGGCCATCCGTATTCAGTTGTTCCGAATGAAGCATATAATCATCCATGGCAACGACTGTACTGATCAATCCTTCCTGCGATTTTGGAAAGGCAGCGGGTATCCCACTGCCTGTACTTTTTTATCGATTATTTACCGGGATAAACGATGGCGGAATCCAGCCGATAGCCTGCGATCTTGTCTCTTCCGTTTAATCCGGCCAGTTCCATGAGAACCACAACGCCTACCACTTCGCCGCCGAGACGCTCTACCAACTTGATCATGGCTTCGGTGGTACCACCGGTTGCGATCAGGTCATCTACGATGAGCACCTTCTGACCGGGCTTTATGGAATCCTTGTGCATCTCAATGGTTGCCGTACCGTACTCCAGATCATATTCCTGGGAAACGGTCTCACAGGGGAGCTTGCCCTTCTTACGAATGAGAACAAAGGGCTTGTGCAGGTTATAGGCAATGGGAGTTCCAAAAATAAATCCTCTGGATTCTGCACCCACAACCACATCAAACTCCAGATCCTTTACCAGATCCTGCATGGTGTTGATGGCCAGATTCAGACCGTCTGCATCCTGCAGTACGCTGGTCACATCACGGAACATAATACCGGGTTCGGGAAAATCCGGGATAGTACGAACATACTCTTCAAGTTTTTTCATGGAATACTCTCCTTTAAAACAAATAAATCAAAAACATTTCTATTATAAACGGGCTTATAGCTGATTGCAAACAGTATCAAAGATGATATTCAGTAAGGTTCCGGCATGACGGCTTTCCGCAATACAGGAAACCACAGCCTGCTTATCCGGCAGCACGATGGAATACTGGCCGTATAATCCGTCTGCACGGAAGGAATTCTCTCTTCCTCTCCAGAAGAAATAGCCATAGCCTTCCGATCCGTTGTCCACCTGCTTTCTGGATGCCTCTTTTACCCATTCCCGGGGCAGAAGCTGTTTTCCTTCCCACTCCCCTTCCTGCAGATACAGCTTTCCAAGCTTGTGGATCTCGTCCAGATTCAGGAACAGACCGCTGCCGCCGAAGATCCGTCCCTGGGGATCACATTCCCAGCTGGTACGGAAAATGCCCATGGGCTTTAACATACGGGTATAGAGATACTCCATCAGGTTGGCGCCGCTTCTCTCCTGTACCACCAGGCCGATGAGATAAGGGCCGATGTTGTTATAGCAAAAATGGGTTCCGGGTTCATAGGGGAAGGGTCTGGATAGACTCAGACGGATCCAGTCTTCTTCTGTATGATAGGAACGATCCCCGCTCATGAGGAAGGAATCCCCAAGACCCAGGTTCATGGTGAGACAGTCCCGCAAGGTTGCCTTCTTCAGATTCTCGTTTACCTGATCCGGAAGATGATCGGCAAAGATGTCCACCACCTTTTCATCCAGGGACAATAACCCTTCGGAAACAGCCAGTCCTACTGCGGACGAGCAAAAGCTCTTGCTGACGGAATACACATTGCGCCTTCCCATCACTTCCCAGTCAAAGGCCGCTATTTCTTCTCTGCCCTGATGTACGCGGATCCCCAAAGCCCGCAAAGGCTCTGCCTTCTCCTTAAACACTTCCAGATCGATCTTGTTTGCCATACTACCATAACCTCTCAATATATTTGATTATTTTTTCTCCCATGGCACAACATCTTGTGTTAACTTTCATTATATGCACTTTTGTCTAAAAAAGAAAGCCCTCCGGCAGTTGCCGGAGGGCCATAGCATTTTTTCTTTGCAGGAAGGGTATTACATCATACCCATTCCGCCTGCGCCACCTCCGGGCATAGGAGGTTCGGGCTCCTTGATGGTAGCCACAACAGACTCGGTGGTCAGCAGAGTGGATGCAACGCTGGTTGCATTCTGCAGAGCGGTTCTGGTAACCTTTGCAGGATCCAGGATACCGGTCTTAACCATATCCACGAATTCTTCGTGAAGTGCATCATAACCAAAGCCGGGCTTACCAGCCTTTACCTTATCGATGATCACGCTGCCCTCTTCGCCTGCGTTTGCAGCGATGTGGAACAGAGGAGCTTCCAGAGCCTTGCAAACGATCTCAGCACCGGTCTTCTCATCACCCTCTAAGGTCTTGATCAGCTTTTCAACTTCCTTGGAAGCGTGGATATAAGCGGAACCGCCACCTGCGATGATACCCTCTTCCACAGCAGCTCTGGTTGCATTCAAAGCATCTTCCATACGAAGCTTTGCTTCCTTCATCTCGGTCTCGGTTGCAGCACCGACACGGATCACAGCAACACCGCCTGCCATCTTAGCCAGTCTCTCCTGCAGCTTTTCACGATCGAAATCGGAAGTGGTCTCTTCGATCTGTGCCTTGATCTGTGCCACTCTGGAGCTGATGGCCTTCTTATCGCCTTCACCGTCAACGATGATGGTGTTTTCCTTCTGAACCTTAACGGACTTTGCACGACCGCAGTCTTCCAGGGTAGCGTCCTTCAGTTCCAGACCAAGGTCGGAGCTGATCACACGGCCGCCTGTCAGGATCGCGATATCTTCCAGCATGGCCTTTCTTCTGTCGCCGTAACCGGGAGCCTTAACTGCTACTACATTGAAGGTACCACGGAGCTTGTTCACGATCAGGGTGGTCAGGGCCTCACCTTCCACATCTTCTGCAATGATCAGAAGCTTTGCGCCGGACTGTACAACGGACTCCAGCAGAGGCAGGATGTCCTGGATAGAGCTGATCTTCTTATCGGTGATCAGAATGTAAGGATCATCCAGAGTTGCTTCCATCTTGTCCATATCGGTGCACATATATGCGGAAATGTAACCACGGTCAAACTGCATACCTTCTACCAGGTCCAGTTCGGTCTGCATGGTCTTACTCTCTTCAATGGTGATCACGCCGTCATTGGAAACCTTTTCCATAGCGTCTGCTACCATCTGGCCAACTTCCTCGTCGCCAGCGGAGATAGCTGCAACACGGGCGATCTGATCCTTGCCCTTTACCTTGGAGCTCATCTTTGCGATGGCTTCTACAGCAGTCTCGGTAGCCTTCTTCATACCCTTTCTCAGGATGATGGGGTTAGCACCTGCAGCCAGGTTACGCATACCTGCATTTACCATAGCCTGTGCCAGAACGGTTGCGGTGGTGGTACCGTCACCTGCTACATCGTTGGTCTTGGTTGCTACTTCACGGACCAGCTGTGCACCCATGTTCTCAAATGCATCTGCCAGTTCGATCTCCTTTGCGATGGTCACACCATCGTTGGTGATCAGGGGAGCACCGTAGCTCTTATCCAGAACAACGTTTCTTCCTTTGGGTCCTAATGTTACACGAACGGTATTTGCCAGCTGGTTAACGCCGGACTCTAATGCCTGACGCGCTTCAGCGCCGTATTTGATCTCTTTTGCCATAGTTTATTCGCCTCCGAATTATTTAATGATTGCCAGGATGTCATCCTGTCTAACAATAACGAATTTCTCGTCTTCTACTTCCACTTCGGTTCCGGAATATTTGGAGAAGATGACCTTCTCGCCAACCTTAACCTGCATCTTGACTTCCTTGCCGTCTACCACACCGCCGGGGCCTACTGCAACCACTTCAGCCTGCTGGGGCTTCTCCTTCTCCTGACCGGGAAGAACGATACCGGACTTGGTGGTTTCTTCAGCGATCAGCTTCTTTAATACGACTCTGTCATTCAAGGGAACTAATTTCATTTTATATGCCTCCTAACCTTATTCGATCGTATAGAATCCTTTTCTTCTCTGTTAGCACTCAATTATTTCGAGTGCTAAACTCTAGGAGATATCATAGTTTTACGAGGGGTTGATTGCAAACATGCAGAGAGGAAACCACGCCGTGGTTTCCTCTCTTATGCTCATTTTTTCTCTCGTTTTCTCCTGTTTTCTCCTGAAAGGCTCAAAAACGCTTATTTTATACTTTTTTTAGAATCTTCTTCTGCCATTTGGGATCAGTCAAACCGAAGGACCAAAGACAGTACTCTCCGTGCACAGTGCACCAGGTCTTCTCTGGAAAGAGCGCCCAGCTCCATGGCCTTTTCCACACGCTCGGGGAAACCGCAGGCCATCTTCACATCGTTGCCTGCCAGGATCTCCTTGTAGTGCTCTGCCCGGTTCCACCAGTCGCTGGTGACCATGCCCTGAAAGCCCCACTCGCCGCGAAGGACGTCTTCCAGCAGTTCCTTATTTTCCGATGCCCGATAGCCGTTTACGACATTGTAGCCGGACATGATGGTCCAGGGATCTGCTTCCTTTACGATGATCTCAAAAGCCTTTAAATAGATCTCCCGAAGGGCTCTCTCGGATACCCGGGAGTCTGCGTTCTTTCGGTTGGTCTCCTTGTTATTGCAGCAGAAATGCTTTACGGAGCAGCCCACATGATTGGACTGGATCCCCTTCACCAGAGCCGCTGCCATCTTACCGGTGAGCAGGGGATCTTCGGAATAGTATTCAAAGTTGCGGCCACATAAAGGATTGCGATGGATGTTTACCGCAGGAGTAAGCCACACGCCCAGATTGTTCTCCTTTAATTCTTCGCCGCCGGCTAAGCCAACCTGCTGGGCCATTTCCACATTCCAGGTGGACGCCATCAGGGTCGCACAGGGGAATGCGGTGGTAGAAACACCGGTCTCCTGACCGATGCGCACACCGGCAGGTCCGTCTGCGGTAGGTACGGACGGAACGCCGTATTCCGGCAGGTTGCCGAAGCACCAGGTGTTGCTTACGCCAACGTTGGGCTGACCGCCCAGGAGGCTGATCAGATCCGCGTCGGAAAGCTGGGCGATAAAATCATCCAGGCTGAGCTTTCCTTCTGCCACATCTTCCAGAGGACGAACGCCCTCCTTGTAGGGGTTCATCAGCAGATAGGGATCTCTTCCCTTGGCTCTGGGCACAATGGCTTCTTCGGTTCCCGCCTTCATCTTTTCAAAGACGCAGACATTGATATCTCTGGCTTCTCCCAGGGGCAGTTCTTCATAGGAACCGTCTGAAAGCAGTCTCTTCTTCAGGGAAACCGGCGCTCCCTTCCGGGAAAGCTGGCAGATCACCTGATCTGCAGGGACGGTGTAGTCTGCGTCCAGAAGGACGGCATCCTCCACATTTCCTCCCAGATAGAAGCGATAGGTTCCCTGTTCCAAAACGTAAGCGGATTCCTGCACCTTTCCCAGGTCATCGTAGCTGCTTAAGGTATAGTCGGAAACCTGCAACGTGATCACCTGGCTCTCGCCGGGTGCAAGGGATCTGGTCTTGGCAAAGGCCACCAGTTCTCTGGAAGGTTTTCCCAGCTTGCCCTGAGGCTTTTCTGCATAGAGCTGAACCACTTCCTTGCCGCTCCGTGCGCCCACATTGGTCACCTGCACCAGGAAGGTATGACCGCTTTCATGGTCCGCCTTCAGGCATGCACAGGTAAACTGGGTATAGGAAAGACCAAAGCCGAAGGGATAGACCACATGGGCCTTTGCACCGGGCAGGGTCTCAAAATACCGGTATCCCACATAGATATCCTCGGTATAGTTCACATAATCAAAGGATTCATGGAAGCCTTCGGTGGAAGGATAAGCGTCCACGCTGTCCGCAAAGGTATCCGGCAGCTTACCGGAAGGATTGGTAAGGCCAAAGAGCAGTTCTGCGGTGGCAATTCCGCCTTCCATACCGCCCTGCCATGCCAGGAGGGCACCGGAAACCTTCTTGTTATCGCGGATCCAGGAGGTATCGATCATACCACCCACGTTTAATACCGCCACTACGTTTTCAAAACGCTCACCAAGCTGTGCCAGGAGTTTCTTCTCATTGGCGGTAAGGTAAAAGTCTCCCTCCGGGAAGATCTTGCCGGAGATCTTGGGCATACTGGTCTCCGACTCCCAGGGATTGTATTCCCCTGTATATTCCACGCTGGAGCGGTCCCATCCCTCACCGGAGAAACGGCTGATCACAAACAGCGCCGTATCCGTAAAGGCACGGGCTCCCCTGAGCATCTCTTCCGATACTTCCGGCTCTACAGTCATGCCCGGTGCGGAGCCTTCTGCATACTGCTTCTTTACTTCCTGTTCATAAAAAACGTCCAGGGGCGCATAGGTCTGCACCATATCTCCCAGGGACTTAAACCCGTCCTGGAGACTATGCACGTACGCACAGCCCACATCGCCGGAGCCGCCGCCGCCCTTTACATAGTCAAAGCTTCCCTTTCCGAAAACCGCCAGGCGCTTGCCTTTTTCAAAGGGCAGGATGTTTCCTTCGTTTTTCAAAAGTACCATGCCTTCCAGTGCAGCTGCCTTGGACAGTGCAATGTGTCCGGCAGAACCTGTCACATGCTCTCCTGCGCGCAGGGGAAGGGAAGGTTGATACAATAATCTGGCCCATCTTTTCATCAAAATATACCTCCGAAATCCTATAATGATCCGATTGTCTTATGGTTCTAATTCTATCGTTTTCCCCCGTTAAAATCACCTGCATTTTTTATAAAGGGTGTCTTTTTTTGAGGTATAATGTTCTTAATGGTTTTTATGCCAAAAAACGCCGTCGCCCGGAGGTTTTCATGTATCACAACAAACAGATCGCAGTGTTTATTTCCCATATCTACGGAGAATATCAGACCAATCTGTGTCAGGGTATCCTGGATAGTGCTTCTGAATACGGCTACCATGCGGAAGTTTTTACCACCTCCGACGGGGAAAACCTGGGCGTCTTTAACCGGACGGAGGACCATGTGGCCTCCCTTCCCGAGTATTCCGATTACGACGGCATCATCTTTGCTTCCGGAACCTACGTGAATCAGGAACTGAAAAAGACGTTGTCCCGCACCTTTCAGGACTATGAAGCCTCCCGGGAAAAGGAAGGCCGTTTTGTGGTGGAGATCAGCAACGATCCTTCTCCTTTTCTGTCGGTGGTTCTGGAAAACAATGTGACCACCGGTATCCTAACGGAGCACCTGATCACGGCCCATCACGCAACCCGGATCTGCTATCTGGGCACGACCCTGGATCCGCTGTATTCCGGCAAGCGTCTTAAGGCCTACGAAGATGCTCTGCAAAAGCATAACCTGCCGATCTCTCCGGAGCATATCTTCCTTTGCGAAGAAACCGAAGCATCTTATCGGGAAGCCCTCCGCGCCTTTACGGAAAACGGAAAAAACCTTCCCCATGCCGTGGTATGCTATAACGACCGCCTGGCCATGGAACTGATCCGGACCGCTTATGAAGCAGGCTATCATGTACCGGCAGACTTTGCCGTCGTGGGATGTGACCAGTCCAAATCCGGTCAGAGCATGGATCCTCCCCTTACCACCGTCACCTTCCCTGCTTATCAGCTGGGACAGACCGCCGTCAAAAGCCTGCTGGCAGGGTTTAAAAACGCAGCCGATCCCGTGACGACGGTATTTGCGGAGCCGGTATACGGCGGAACCTGCGGGTGCGACCGGTACGGCAAAAAGCCTGCTTTTCTCTATGCCAGAGAACTCACCGAACGCATTGCAGACGTGGAGAAATCCATCCTGGAATCCCTGCGTATGAGCTCTTATCTGCCCATGATCGATGATGTGGACGAAGCCATCTCCTATCTGGAAGACTATGCCTCCGGGATCAAGAACCTCTCAGGCTTTTATCTGTGCCTGTATCCCGGTTGGGACAAGCCGGATGCAGCCCTGGCGGATCTGGCGCTGCATACCGGAAAGAATATAGGTCCGGAAGATCCCGCAGATACCGAGCCCGCAGATCAGGTGTATCTGAAGTTAGCCATCCAAAACGGAGAAAAACTGCCGGAATGCACCTTCCCGAAAAAGTCCCTGCTGCCCGGTTTTCTTACAGCGTCCATGGAGGAGTCCGTGATCATCTCTCCTCTGTCCTTCGGAGAGCGCCTCTTCGGCTATATCGCTCTGTCCTTCCACGGGGACCGGATCCATTATCCCTTCCAGCTGATCCAATGGATCACCAACATATCACAGTTGCTGGAAAAGATCCGTTCCAAGAAGCAGGCTATGCTCCTTACCGGCAAGCTGGAGGATATCTATTACAAGGACAGCCTGACCGGTTTATACAGCCGGGATGGTTTTGACCATTTCTACGAGGATCGTTTCCGGAGCCTTATCCTCATTGACTTTGCCGATTATCAGAAGATCTGCTCCAAATACGGGGTACAGGAGGGAGACTTTGCCCTTACCGTCATCGGACAGGCCATTTTGTCCCAGCAGAGCAAGTCCCTGCTCTGCGCCCATATCCGGGACGGTCTGTTCCAGATCGCGGCCGAGGAGGACGGCGCCTTCTGTGAAGATCTCATCGCCAAGATCCGGAAATATCTGACCCATTACAGTCAGTTAAATCCCCGTCCATACGAAATAAAGGCCCGCTTCGGCTTTGCTGTCAAAGCCGAAACGGACCTTCCCTTTGATGCTCTGTTTGCTGCTGCGGAGGAAAACCTGAAATAGGCTTACATTTCCTCTGCCAGCTTCTCCATGTCTTCCACTGCCTTTTCAAATACATCCAGTGCCTCATCCACAGGAGTACCGGTAGACATGTCTACGCCTGCGATCTTTAAGAGGCTGACAGGATCCTGTGTGCAACCGCTGGATAAGAACTTCTTGTACTGCTCTACCACCTTGGCATCCCCTTCCAGGATCCGATGTGCGATGGCAACTGCTGCCGAGAAACTGGTCGCATACTGATATACGTAGAAGTTGTAATAGAAATGAGGGATCCGGCACCACTCATAGGCGATCAGGTCGTCGGATACCATATCCTCACCGAAATACTGCTTATTCAGTTCCATGTAGGTATTGGATAAAGTCTCAAAGGTCAGGGGGATTCCATCCTCTGCCATCTTATTGGTCTTTCGCTCAAACTCTTCGAACATGGTCTGACGGAATAAGGTTCCCTTAAAGCTCTCCAGATAGTGATTTACCAGGTATGCCTTCTCCTGCAGGCTCTTTGCATTCTTTAACATGTACTCCAACAGCAGTACTTCGTTGGTGGTGGAAGCCACCTCCGCTACAAAGATCTTGTAGCTTGCATCCAGAATGGAGTTATTCTTGTTGGAATACCAGGTATGCATGGAGTGACCCATTTCATGGATCAGGGTAAACACATCATCCAGCGTGCCGTTGTAGTTCAGCAGCATGTAGGGATGTTCCGCATAGGTACCGCCGGAATAAGCACCGCCTCTCTTGCCTTCGTTCTCCAGAACGTCGATCCAGCGCTCCGCATAAGCCTTGCGCACGATCTCCAGATAGTCTTCTCCCAGAGGCTTTAATGCCTCCAGAGTCAGAGCCTTTGCTTCCTCATAGGAAACTGAAACCTCGTAGTCCTTTACAATGGGCGTATACACATCGTACATGTGCAGCTCGTCTACACCCAGCATCTTCTTACGAAGACGTACGTAGCGGTGCATCTTGTCCAGCCCCTTGTGTACGGAAGCGATCAGGTTATCGCATACGGCAGGATCCACATTGTTGCCGTCCACAGCTGCTTCAAAGGTGGATGCATACTTTCTTGCCTTGGCAAAGAACATCTGCTGCTTTACCTGACCGTCATAGATGGCTGCCCAGGTATTTCCGAACTCCCTGTAACGACCATATAAGGCTTCAAAGGCATTCTTACGGAGCACACGGTCTGCGGACATCTGGGAAGGAACGAAGCGGCCGTTGGAAAGCTTTACCTCTTCTCCCTTGCCATCCTTTACGGAAGGGAACTTCAGATCCGCATCGGAAAGCATCTCATAGGATGTCTCGAAGGATCTGGCCATATTGCCGGCAGAAGCCAGGAGAGATTCCATTTCCTTGGATAGGGTATGGGGCTGCATACGAAGGATCTCCTTAATGGAAACCTCATAGCGCTTTAATTCGGGCTCCTCTTTGTAGTAGTTCTCGATGGTCTCGGGAGAAAGCTCCAAAACCTCCGGTTCTACGAAGCTGAGCATCTCCATCACATCATTGTAGGTTGCCATCGCCTTGGAACGAAGCTCCTGTCCCTCGCTGTTGGCGGTATCCTGGTCCCCCTTCATGGATGCATACCCATACATGGAGTCTAACAGGGTCATCAGGACTTCATACTGCTTGTAGAAGGAAAGCAGGTTGGACGCAGATGCTGCCACCTTTCCTTCATAGCCTGCCAGTTCCTTTCCAAGGGAAAGGATCTTCTGACGGGACTCTTCCCACTCCTTAGGGCTCTCAAAAATATCTTCCAGTCGCCAGGTCAGTTCGGTTGCGACTTCACTTCTCTTGGGAAGTGCCTTTTGTAAATCTGTTGCCATTTCTTTGCTCCTTTGTTTCTCTATCTTTATTTCTGTATTTTTGCAGCGATATGCTGTAGTTTTGCACTGTGCTCAGCAAAAATGCTCTCTGCTTTGTGTTCTCTGCTTTGTGTTCCGGGGGTGTCGAGCCTCAGATGTGCTGCATATTCCGCCGGTACTCACTAGGGGATACCCCACAGGTTGCCTTAAAGATCTTCATAAAGTGTTTCTCATTGTCATAGCCCACCTTCTGGGCAATGTCCACAATCTTCTCATCCGTGGATTCCAGCAGCTTCTTGGCTTCCCGGATCCGGATCTCCTTCAGGAAATTCACAAAATTCTGTCCGGTATACTGCTTGAAGGAGTAGGAAAACAACGAATAGTTCATGGATACGTAGTTGGACACCACCGCCATGTTCAGATCGCTCTGGAAGTTGGCCTCGATGTATTCAATGGCCATCTTCATCTTCTGTTCCGACTTGTTCTCGTCCTTCCTGCTGGAAAGCTGCTCATTTAATTCCAGAAGGGAATCCATGAATGCTGCCCGGAAATCTCCCAGCTGATTGTAGCTGCGGATCGACACATCGATCTTGCCGTAGATCTCCTCCAGTTTGCCAAGGCTATCTTCCATTTCACCAAAAAACTCATCCACCGTCAACATTTCTTTTTCCGCTGCGGTGAAAAATGCATCCCATTCCCTGACCAGTTCATCGGTCTTACCGGTGCCGGTCAGTTGAATCCTGCGTTCATGCACAGCCTGTTCCAAAAGCTTTGCTCCCTGGGCCCTGAAGGCATCTGGAATCCGCTTTTCTTCCAGTTCCCCTGCTTTTTGGATGCTGCCCCGGATAAAACTGTATCTGCGGGCCAAAGAAGCTCCCTCATAGGCTTCCTGCAGGCTTTCCATCCCTTCGCAGGGCGCACTGATCCCGGCAAAAACGCCGGGCAGTTCGTTTAAGATAAAGGGAGAAACATACTTACTCTCGATCAGGCACACATCCGCGCCGTACACATCCTCCAGGATCACCAGATGTCCGCTGGTGGAGGAAGCCGCATCGGGAGATAAGGCTCCCCTGGGAAGGACCAGCACGCAGTAGGGTTCGGTGTAGAACTGTCCCTCGTACTTGGAGATCAGATCCGCCTTTTCTTCTTCGGTGATATGCTCTCCCAGCATCAGGTTCTTTAAGCGGTGCTTTCCCAGCTTTACTTCTTCCGATTCCAGAAGGATCCGATCGTTCAGTTCCCCTTCCAGTTTCTTAAGGACCTGCGTGATCTTGTCTCTCTCCACCGGCTTTAGCAGATATTCCCTGACCCCGTTTCGCAGCATCTCCACCGCATAGGTAAAGTCATCGTACCCGCTGACCGCCACCATCAGGGGCTTTTCCGGGAGCTTACTGACCTCCTTGACCAGCTCGATGCCATCCATCTTCTGCATGCGGATGTCCGTAAACATCACATCCACCTTCTGGGTCTTCAGGATCTTTAAGGCTTCCTCGCCGTTGGCGCATTCCATGATCACCTCAACGGGAACCCCGCTGCGCTGTACCATGGTATGAATGCCCTGACGGATCAGCTTTTCATCTTCTACGATCAGTACTGTATTCATACTCCGTCCTTTCTGGGCAGGCGCATGACCACCTTGGTATACAGGCCCTGCTCCGAATAGACTTCCAGTCCGTATTCCATACCGAATGCCATATGGATCCGGTCATTGACATTTTTAAGGCCGATGCCGCCGCCTTTTCTGGGCGCTGCCTCTTCCCGGGTCTGATCCGGGCCCGGATCGGACAGACTGTCCCGCACCTTCTGCAGGGTTGCAGCATCCATTCCTCTGCCGGCATCCTGGACTTCGATGACAAAGTCCTTCTGCTCTTCTGAAGCCTTGATATAAATGGTCGCATCCTTTGCTTCCGGCTCGATCCCGTGGAGGTAGGCGTTTTCCACCAGAGGCTGCAGGCTCATCTTGGGGATCACCTGATACATCAGTTTCTCCGGGATCTTAATGGAAAAGATGGCTTCGTAATCGTTTCGAAGGTTCATGAGGGCAAGATAGCTCTTGATATATTCCAGCTCCTGGCCCAGGGTAACAGTGCCGGATACCCATTTCATACTGTAGCGCAGCATCTTGCCAAGGGATGTGATGGAGTCCGAGATCACATATTCTTCATCGATCTCCGCCAGCATCTTTATGGATTCCAGGACGTTGTAGATAAAGTGGGCATTGATCTGATTTTGCAGGGAACGGATCTGGGCGTTCTTGACCAGCACCTCTCTGCGGATGTTCTCATCCATCAGCTCCTGGATACGATTTAACATGGTGTTTAACTGGGTGCCCAGCTCTCCCATCTCATCGTTACTGGTCTTCTCGATCCGCTCGGACAGATTGCCTTCCTGCACCTTGCGAATGCTCCGCAAAATGGAATAAAACTGCCGCAGCATGCGCTTTACGATCCAGTTGATCCCAAGGCCGGTCAGGATGACCAGGACCAGGACAACGGCTACAAAGATGTTCCTTTGCCGGTATACATCGTTTACATTGTCGGTGATATCCATGACACTGATCAGATTGCCTCTTAGTAAGGATACCGGCAAGCTGGTGATCACAAGCTTTCTGCCGCCGATCTTCCGATATTCGCTCATCTCCTCGTCCGAGTGGAGGAATTCCAAAGACAGGCCATCCATGATCAGTCTGGCGTTTTCCGGATGGTTGCTTCCCAGGTACTGTTCCCCCTGCTGATCGGTGAAAAAGCTCCATTCCTTTTCTTCATCTCCGTACAGCTCGGGAAACATGGTCTTCATCATGACCGCAGCTTCCACGTATCCGATGGTTCCCGCTTCGTAATCCCGGATTTCGGATACCAGAGAGATCAGGGCATTTTCCTGACTGGTGATCAAAGAGGAAAACAACGTATCATAGTAGCCGATGTGCCAGCCGATGATCTCCCCTTCCGCCCATTCCAGCTTATCCATACGGCTGGCGGTATAAAGGATGGGCATCATTTCCTGCACGGTATCTTCCGAAGAATAAACCCGTACCGCATACATTAAGGGGTTATTATTGACCAGTCGCTCCAGATCGGCGATGTCCCCCTCGTAAAAGGCAAGGAGTTCTTCTGTAGTAAAGACATGCCCCTGCTTGGTCTGCTTTAAGAAGGATAACAGTTCCTCATCATAGGAAAAATACCGGGTGGACATGTTGATGGAATCCACATCCGTCTGGATCTGGTCCTTATACAGCTCCCGTTTGTATTCCATGTAGCTTACACTCTCGGAAATAGTGGCCTGCTCCATGTTATAGAACAAAACACCCGCAATGATCCCCAGCGGGATCACCATGAAAGCCATCACCACCACGGTAAACTTGGTATTCAGTTTGAAATGATCCCATATCCGGGTGAGGGCCTTTTTCATAAAAGGGCATATCTCCTTTAGTTACCGGTATCTTCCAGTCCCAGACGCCGCTTGTTTTCCTGCATCTGTCTGGTCTCTTCCTTCACGATCTCGTAATAGCCGATGGCCTTGCGCTGCTGTACGTATTCCCGCAGGATCCTGTCAAAGTCTTCTTCTGTGGGAGCCAGCAGCAGTTTTTTGATCGTCGTCCCCCACAGGGTCTTGATCTGCATCAGATCCCGTCCCACATCCGTATCTTCGGGAATGGTGATATCGTACTGTCCCAGATAGCGGACATAGGGATAGGTCCACTCCGCCATCTGCTTTAAGGGCTCCTGCAGCTCGGGCTGCCAGTCCAGCTGCATCACATTATCCTGCAGCATCCAATAGGCGCTGTCCGCACCGTAAAGGGCGTCATATGCCTCCCGGTCGGTATTTAAGAGTTTTTGCACCTCATCCTTTAAAACCGGCTTGCCATCCACCATGTCGTAGGTGATCCCCTCTACCCCCAGATAGGTCAGCTTCTGTCCATGTTCACTGATGAGGTAATCCAGCAGTGCGATCGCCCGCTCCGGGTGCTCACACTTCCTGGAGATCATGGTCACCGTCCAGCCGTTGATCCCGTTGGTGGGCAACACGGGATCGTCTCCCCGGGAGTTTTTGGGCCCGTCTACCGCGATGTAGATGGAATCCGGATCATTGGCATAGAGGATCTTCTCCTGATCCGCCAGGTCCGTCCGCTGATACATCAGACAAAAATACCGGCCCTCCGCCAGCTTCTCGGAGGTCTGGGTCCGCTGATCCACAAAGATGTCGTTGCTCAGATACCCTTCCTCACAAAGCTGACGGAACATCTTCAGCCAGGCGATGTATTCGGGATCCGTGTTCCGGTCGTAATATTCTCCGTCCTTCTCAAAGGGGATTGCCAGGAAATTCTGGAGATACTGATCAAAGGATACGTTTCCTTCCACCTCAAAAATATGGGAACCAACGGGGATCAGCGGTTTGCCGTCGATCTCCGGAAACATCTGTGCCGCCTTCTTTACCGCATTGTAAAAGCCGTCGATGGTGGTCATGTCCGGGCTTCCGATGGCTTCATAGATATCCTTTCGCACCAGGAAGGTCTGGTTGGAAGGAATGTTGTCATGGGATGCCACATCCTCCGGTGTATAGGAGGAATTGGGATAGCCGTAGATATTTCCGTCGGATAAGGTATACCAGTTTACGGTATCGGGATCTGCTACCTCATAGAAATACAGATCGTAGGTATCAGCCAGTTCATTTAAGGAATAGACCATATCTTCCCGGATCATCTCCAGATACTCCGGCTCCCACCAGCCAAGGGTGATGAGGTCCGGCAGGGTATCCGACGCGATCAGGATATCCAGCTTATTCTCCTCGTTTCCAAGAGGCGTCACAAACTCCACATAGACGCCGGTCTCTTCGGTAATGGTCTTCGATACCAGATTTTCACCCCAGCCCGTTACAAACCAGGAATAATTCACATACCAGCTTAAGGTCACGGGATCTTCCGATGCATAACGCTCCCAGGCAGGAATGGTTAAGTCTTCCTGTTTGGCATTCTCCTCCCCGGTATTATCCTTCCCGCAACCGGTCAGCGTAAGTGCGAGCATTAACAGGAGGACGCTATATAGGCTTAATTTGTTTCGTTTCATGATCATGTGATTCTTTCGTTATGAATATCTTGTTATGGATTCTTTTGTATCGGTTTCATGACTCTTTTTTTGCGATACCAAAAACGCTTATATGACTTATTATACCCAACATATGCCTGCAAAAGAAGAGGTGGCAAAGGACCCCTGTTAAGGGAAACAATTGCCACCTCTCATGGGAGAAAATATGTCTGTAAATGCCCAGGACAAGGCAAATACATGCTAAGTAAAATGTGCTTAACCCTTTACTGCGCCGGCAGAGATACTGCTGATGATGTACTTGGAGAAAAATACAAATACAAGCAGGATGGGTACAACACTGATCGCTACCGCCAGGTAGGTAGCGCCCTGATTACGGGCTACATCGATGGACGCCCGCAGGGTTGCCATCATAACCGGCAGAGTGAACTTCTCATTCTTGGTCAGGATGATCATGGGAAGCAGGTAGTTGTTCCAGTTTCCGATGAATCCCATGATCGCCATGGTAGCGATACCCGGCGAAAGAATGGGCAAAACGATCCGGTGGAAGGAATACAGCTCCGGTGCACCGTCGATACGTGCCGCTTCGATCAAGGAGGGGGGCAGTGCCGATAATGTGTACTGACGCAGGAAAAAGACAGTACCGGGTGCCGCAATGGCAGGCACGATCAACGGGATGTAGGAGTTAACCAGATGAAGCTTGGTACACAGCTGGTAGAAACCAATCAAGGACAGCTGTCCGGGAATCATCATGAAAACCAGGATCGCACCGAAAATCACCTTGTTGCCTTTAAACTTGTAAAATGCCAGACCGTAGGCGGTAAGTGCTGAGAAATACGCGCCCAATGCGGTGGCGGGTACGGCAACCAGGAGGCTGTTTCTCATTCCAACAAAGATGTTGAAATAATCAAATAAAATGTTCCAGTTTTCCTTCAGGGCATGGCCCGGAATGAAGGTAAAGGATCTGGAGATCTCCGCTCCTGTTCTGGTAGCATTGACAAGCATCAGAGCAAAAGGAAGCATGCAGGCGAGAGCCAGAACGACCAGCGCGATATAAACCAGGGCCTTCTTTACGTTATAACCAATGGAATGTCCCATATTTACGCCTCCTTCGGATTAAACAGCTTCAGCTGGATAATCGATACTGCCAGAATGATCAGGAACAGCATGTATGCAACTGCGGATGCATAGCCCGTCTGTACGGTACCGGCAGTAAAGCCGAATTTGTACAGATACATCATAACCGTCTGAATGGAATTGTAGGATCCGCTGGCCTTGTTGCCCATTAAGAAGGGCAGGTCAAACATCTGCAGACCACCGATGAGGGATGTAATGGCTACATACATCATGATGGGCTTTAAAAGCGGAATGGTGATCTTTCCAAAGATGGTCCAACGTCCGGCTCCGTCAATGGCAGCCGCCTCAAAATAATCTTTGGAGATACCCTGCACGCCGGCCATCAGCATGATAAAGGAGTTACCGAACCACATCCATGCCTGGATCACTGCAATGGTATGTCCTGCGGTTGCAGGATTTCCCAGCCAGTCCACGGGATTGTAGTGTGCTCCGAACAGCTTATAGATGGCATTTAACATCACGTTGAAGGTACCGTAACGCCAATCCAACAAGGTAGCAAACAAGAATGCCACGGAAGTAGCCGCGATCAGGTTTGGCAGATAGTAAATAATACGAAAGGCTGCCAGACCCTGGATCTTGTATTTCATATCGGAAAAGACCATCATCAGCAGGAAGGCTAAGCCCAGCTGCAGAACAATGTTCACGATCCAGATACGAACGGTATTCCAAAGAGAGATCCAGAAGAACTTATCCAGAACAACTCTCTTATAATTGGCAAATCCGATAATGTGGGCATCACCCATAACCTTCAGATCCGTAAAGCTCAGGTATAAAGTACGCAGAACCGGATATACGCTGAAGATCAGGAACACAATGACGAAGGGTGCAACAAACACATAGCCCCAACGATTGTATGCCGTCAGTTTGTTATGTTTCCGAACAGTCGGTTTATTACTCATGTGATCTTCTCCCAATACAATTTGAGAATTTTGGCCCCCTCTTTGGAGGAGGCCAAACTCTCAGATATGGAATGCTATACAAAAAACTTATCTTATAAACTTTATCTTACGTTTCGCCAGGAATTAGCGATTTACAGTCAGCTCGGGATAGGTGGATGCTACTGTATCATAGAACAGAGCAAGTGCATCTTCCTTTGTAGACTGACCGGTCTTGATGGAGGAAATAGCTGCGCCCCATGCATCGCCGATTGCTGTGTCGTACTTGGTAACCTTGGAGTAATCAATACCCTTAGCCTGCTCCAGCCAGAAGCTGTATAAGTGCTCGCCACCGTATGTTTCGTTAGCGTCTTCAGCATGCTTGTCCAGTGCGGAGATCAGAGAAACGGTATCACCCTGAGAGTGCTCGATCCACCAGTCAGCGGTCTCTTCATTCAGAGTACAGAACTTAACGAAGTCCCAAGCCAGTTCCTTTCTTTCAGAAAGGTTAGAGATACCGATGTAGGTACCACCACCGAAACCGTATGCAGGACCTGCACAAACGCCCCACTTACCAGCGGTATCGCCTACGTTGTCACGCATGGTCAGAACACCCCAGGAAGGAAGACCAAATGCGAATACTTCTGTCTTCTCCAGATCCTTGGTAGCTTCTGCGAACTGCTCAGCATCCCAAACGTTTACGGAATCATCTTCATAGTTCTGGATCTCAGCTGTCAGGATGGGAACCTCACCGCTCATAGCCTGATACCAGGGAGTAGACCACTGATTTGCATAAGCAGTCAGATCCTTCTGATACAGATCGCAAACCAGATCCATGTATGCGAAACGAGCATCATCAACATTTAAAGTATCGTTTACAACCCAAGCGCTGTCGCCGGAGAAGTAGTTGATCTCAGAATCGGAAGCGAAGATACGATATCCGGCATCCTTCAGTTCCTGAGCAGTGGTCAGGATGGTAGGATAATCAGCGAACTTAGCGCCGATGGCTTCGGGATCGTCTGTTCCGAATACTTCCTGTGCAATGTCTCTACGATAGTAGATACCTGCGGGAGTGATCTGATAAGAGATAGCTCTCTGAACGCCGTCAGCGTCCTGGCCGACCTTCCAAACGTAATCAACGATCTGGCCTTCAAAATCCTTAGCACCAAGTTCGTCTAAGTTTGCGAAGAAACCATTCTCAAAGAAGTCACCTAACATCTGAGGCTCGCCTACGATGATGTCGGGTTCTGTCTCACCACCCATGATCGCTGTCTGAACCTTTGTAGGATAGTTTGCAGGCTCGATTACAACGGTCTCAACGGTAACACCGGTCTGCTCCTGGTATCTTGCACCGAAATCTTCCAGATCCTTTGCAAGTGTCCAGATCACCAGCTTGTCGCCGGAGGGTGTGGTAGCTTCTGCTGCGGTATCTGTGCTTGCAGATGCAGAGCTGGAAGCTGTGTCGGTAGATGCTGTAGATCCGGTGGAAGCTGCACCGCTGTCAGCGCTGCCGCAAGCAACCAGAGATAATGTCATAGCACCAACCAGTAACCCTGATACTAACTTTTTCATTTTCATTACTCTATTTCCTCCTGTGGAAAATTGAAATGTGGAAGGATGTGTTGTCGCCTTCCGTTTGTCTATGGTCTCATTTTACGGTTTGGATATTCCCTAAAAAATGCTCCAAATTTTATTATGGTGTCATTTTTTTAGCGACCTTTATATCGATGCTCTTATAGGCTCCGGACCGCAGTTTTTCGGCCATTTCGCCCTTTATTCCATCCGGTGCGAAGAAGGTGTCATTGTTTTCATCCGTGATCCGGATCTCCCGGATATCATAGGTACCCGGGTAAAAATCCGACACCTCATCAAAGTGGTAGGTAACACGGGTATTTCCCATATATACCGCGGATACCTGCTTATCTTCCCCTATGAGATATGCGGGAAGAGCCGGTGCAAAGCGTGCCTTCAATTCTCCGTCCTCAAGGGTGTACAGGTTCTTTCCGAAGAACATCTCCTTCCACATGCTGATAAATTCAATGGTGGAGCCGGACAATCTTGCTACAAAGCCCTTGCCGTGAATGCTTTCATCCGGATTTTTGCTGCTGGCGATGAAGGAGGAATTCTCCAGCAGGCTTCTGCCGTAGGTTTCTTCATCCAGGAACGGAATGGCTGCTGCCTTCAGATCTTCAAAAAACTCCTTATAGAGTCCGCTTCGGATCAGCTCCAGCAGGTACTTGTATTCCATGTGCAGCCAGATGGATTCGTTTTCCAGCCAGCCCGGTGTAAAGCTGGTGCAGCGTCCTGCTTCGTAGGTTACGTCCTCAAGGGAGGCATTGACCTTATACATGGAAAGCTTGCGGTCATATAAATCGGAATTCTTTACCTTTTCATAGATCGCTTCCTTCTGTCCTTCCGCCTCGGGAAGCTTTAAGTAGCGCACCACGCCCTCCAGGAAATAGGGAATGTTTCTCTGTACAAAATGCAGCGGGATGATCTCCTCTCCCTTCTCTGCAAAATCCGTTACATCGTAGTAATAGTAGGAAGGACAGATCCCGTTGGAATGCTTTATGGCTTTCCGGATGCCCATGCCCACGATCCTTCTGAAGCAGCAAAGTCCCGCCAGGATCTCTTCCGCAAACAGGTCTTTGACTTCTCCGGATACCCCGTTGTATACCAGCTTTCTGTAAGCTTCCTTTTTATCGTTGATCGCATTCCAGAAATCCAGCTTCTCGCCGCACCCTTCCATGGCCTGTTCATGGGTCATGGCAATGCTCCGGATCTCTTCAAAGAAATCCGCAAACTCTGCAAAAAGCTTTACTGCTCTGGGGAAGCGTTTTAAGGCATCGATGGTATAGTCCAGGCTTCGTGCCAGTTCACACAGTTCGTTCACCGAGCTTCCCAACATACCGGGCAGACCGTTTAAGGCATCATACCAACCGGGTTTTCCGCCCTCCATCTCAATGCCCATACCATAGGGATCCAGGGCTGTAAACTTCATGGTCCCGAGCAGGATCAGTTTTTCCATCAGGGTGCTCTTCTGGATCTTTCCCTTGCTGTTCTTTACCAGCTTCTCCGGATCCTTTCGCATGGCGTTCTGATCCAGTGCACGATACTGCCGGATGCCACGGGCTGTCTTTACATATCTCTTAAAGCGGGGATTGATGAGAGCCCCTGCCTTAAAGTAGCTGTAGGTCTCTTCATAGAGCATGGCCTCTTCCTGTTCCGGGAAGAGATCCAGATATTCCTTTATCAGATCCAGGTTGTAGGTCCAGTGGTCGGTCCAGTAGCCTTCTCCAAAGGAAGCGCTTACCCGGCTCTGTGCTTTCTCCATGGTCTCTTCAAAAACAGGCAGAGCCTTTTCCAGGCTTCCCATCTGCTTTTCCAGGTCCATTAAGAGAGCCCCCGGTGTAAAGGACTCCTCTTCCTTTAGGAAGTATGTCTGTTTTTCAATGAGCAGCGGGTTGTAACCATCCATCTGGATCAGGTTGTAGAACATCCGTATATTCTCCCGCCCAATGAAGGGATGGAAGAAGATATCGCAGCGACGGTTCTGGTTTACATCCCGGAAGTTGCCGTTGCCCTGAGAATAATATTCCGGCAGCATGGCAAAATAGTTGTAATCCCGCTCCAGGTCCCCGTGCTTACGAGAATAGCAATAGAACACCTTGTTCTTTCCAAGGAGGATGGGCTTTCCGCCGCGCAGCAGATTGTCCATATAGGTGTAGGTACTGTAGGCATCGAAAACAGGATGCGCAGTATGGGTCTCCATGTCCCCGGTCAGCTCCTCTGCCAAATCCTTTGCTTCCTGCTCCTTTTCTTCGAAGAAGGAAGGGGTGAGCCCTTTCTCCAGGAAGTGCTGCAGTGTCTCCTTATCTTCCACCTGCCCGATCAGCTCGTAGAAGGTCCTGCTCTCTCCCTTTTCCAGGATCAGCGTAGTTCCAAAGAAGGCACAGGGAAGGAGGTTGGATGCATTCTGCTTTTCGGAAAGGAGCTCTGCTAAGTCCTTCTCTTCAAAGCCTGCTGCCTCTCCCAGAGAATTGTCATAGGCAAAGACTACCTTGGGATCGGTGATCGCAGAGAGCATCCGTCCGGTCTCATCCATGGCAAAGGCAAAGTTTCCGCCCTTTACCTCGGTTACATCGATGGTATCCTCGATGGATGCCCGCACGCGGAAATAAGGAACTCCGGTCCGGGTATCCTCCGCCTGCATCCAGGCCTTGGCGGTCTGGGTCATGTTCTTCATGTTATCCTGGCTGACGCCGTAGCAGATCACAGCAGGCATACCATCCAAGATCTCCAGGCTGCGTCTTTCTTCCCCCAGGTTGGTGATGGTCACCTTTCGTACCAGTGCTCCGATCCGCTCATTGGGAAGGGTATAATAGGTAACCTCTGTCTGTAAGGCGTTTTCCCTGTTTTCCTCCCGAAGGGTCAGGTGGTTCATGCCGATCTCCATGGCATGGGATACCTTCTCCTTCATGAAGGGCTCTGTGACCATTCCGTTTTCCTTTATAAAGGTACGAAAGCCGGTCCGCTTGACATTCTGATAAGCTACATGGGCAGGATAAAACTCCATGATGGCATGGTCCTTATGGTTGGAGCCGAAGCTGACCACTGCCTGCCCTCTGTTTACGTAGTAGCACCAGATGGGGATTCCCTTTTCTCCTGCGATTCCCGGCAGGAAGCTTGCAAAGGGGCTTTTCTTTCCATAATCGTTCCAAGTATAGGTTTGATTCATCGCTTGATTCTCCTCTTCTTATCCAAGGACCACACGGATCCGGTGACGGATGCCTTCATTTAAGGATTTGATCTTGCCCAGAGGGATCTCCGGTCGGGTCGTGTCACAACGCTCGTCATCCAGATACAGCTCCCGGATGGTATACTCGCCGTATTCCTTATCCTCCGGGTTCTCATAGGTGATCTTCCAGTCGATATCCGCAAAACGGCAGGATATCTGTGCCTTATGTTCCTCATCGAACTGTTCTCTGAGCAGCTTGGGATCCAGAAGGAGATTTCCGTCCTTTCCCCGTACGCCAAACATCTGGTTCATCACGGTCATGAGATACCAGCTGGCGGAACCGGTGAGGTAGTGATATAAACCTCTGCCCTTTCGTCCGAAGTATTCCGGCAGGCCCGGGTAGATGCGGCTGACTGCATCGTTCATGGACTGGCTGTAAAGGGCATGCAGTGCCTTATAGCCTTCCTTTGCAAAGCCTCTCTGGTACAAGGCATTTCCGTACATCACGGCCATGTGGGCAAAGACCGCTCCGTTTTCCTTTTCTCCGAAGGCAAAGCCGAACATCCGGCCCATATCCATCTTGACTTCCTTAAAGTCCGTATTTAAACGGTAGCCACCACAGGAAGCATCAAACAAAAGGTCATCGGCGCTCTTTACAATGGCTTCCACCTGCTTTGCATCTGCGGTGCCTGCCATGATGGCAAATACCTGACTGGTAAGCATCATGTGGACTCTTCCGTCCCGGATGCCCTCCAGGGCTCTGCCGTGATCGTCATAGTAGCCGTTGTAGAAGCCGCCGTCCCCTAAGTCGATCCACTCTTTCCGGCGGATCTCTTCTAACAGCTCCAGTCCCTTATCACGCAGGTTTCTGGCCAGTGCTCTGCCTTCCATGGAAGTCATGGCACCGGAAACCGTTTCCTTTACGGTTTCCAGATAACCGTTCAGCACATCTTTGCGGTAGGAAGGATCTGCCTTACCTTTTGCCAGAAGGTGCTCCATCTCCGCAAAGAAGGTTACTTCTTCTCCCTCCGGCACCACCTTTTCGATCAGCTCAGCCAAAAGGAGCAGGTTTCTTCCGTAGAAGTTGGTAAAGGCTACGCTCTCGCCCTTATCGGCTGCCATATCCAGGGCATCGTTCCAGTCTGCATTGCGAAGGCGAAGGTGTCCTGCTTCCCCGGTATCCCAGTAGGCTGCCAGGTTCTGCAGCAGGAGGTGCTCCAATACCGTTCCTTCATAGACGTCTCCGGATGCGGTATGCAGCAGGGTGTCGGTATAATGGTTTTCCGATACCTTCTCGCCCCGGTAGATCAGGCGGTCTCTGAAGTAAACCGTCTTTTCCTGTAACAGGCCGTAGTCTCCGGTCTGGTTAAAATACAGGTCACAGGTAAGGAACGGCCATGCGCCGTGATCCATCCACACACGGGAGATGGCGTTCCGGTCCGCCTTAAACTCACCAGGCTTTTCCCCGATGATGGTGGCATTGGTTCCGTCAATCCGCTCTCCTGCAAAGTTTCCAAGAAGCATTGCCCGTACACCGCCGGGATTCATCAGAAGCAGAGCCAGGCAGTCCTGCCATAAGTCTCTCCATCCTCTGCCGCCTTTTCCGTAATCGTGATGGGGCAGGAAGGAGCAGCCAAAGAGGCGTCTGAGTTCCGGCTGGAACGCTACCCAGCGCATAAACCCGTCAAAGGCAGGATCCGCGGTTTCCACTGCTACATTCATCTTGTTCTTCCAGTAGCGTCTGGTTTTTTCCAGTTCTGCCTGCACATCCTCCAGAGTGTGGTACTTTTTCGACCCTTCTCCGATCCCCGCAAAGAGGATATAGGTCTTCTGATCTCCGGGCTGCAGGGTCAGTTCGGGAAACAGTAAGGTGCCTGTCATTTCCTGACCTGCTACTTCCGTTCCCGGTGCCACATAATCTGCAAAGTGTTCCAGATCCTTTAAGGCTTCGGGGCGCTCTAAGGTGCCGTCCCCCACAAAGTCGTCCAGAACCGGGATAAACCGGGTGGGGTATCTTCCGTCCCCGGTCATACCCTCTACAAAATAGGTCACATCGTTTCTCTGGTGCCCCCGCTCGTCAAAGCTCATGGTGGGCGTTACATAAATGCCCTTTTCTCCCACGCGGCATCTGTGCAGTAAGCTGGTCACATGGCGATGATCCCGGATGTTGTCCGCGCTCCTGCCGTAAATGGGAAAGGCAGACAGGGCCGTTCCAACCACCGGTTTGCTACCGGTATTTTCGATGGTAAATAAATGGATCTCCGTATTTTCACCAAAGGGGATAAAGCTGGTAACCTCCGCCTTCAGCTTTAACACTTCGCTGCTGCGGGTGATGGTCTGCCACATATAGCCGGCCTTTATCTCCACCTCTTCTTCATCCTCGGTAAATTCCAGGGCCTTCTGCCATGCACTGCTGCCGAATAAAGACCAGGGTTCTCCTTCCCTTAAGCAGAACCAGAAGTTTCTGCCCAGATTGCCTTCCGACAAGTCCAGAACGCTGGTGGGGGCAAACAGGAAATGGTTCTGATCCGTCTTGGCATCCCCCTTTCCGTAAGGGGTGATGGCACTCTTTAACCCGTTTTCACCAGCCAGCGGAAAATACAGCTGGGGGGATACGTGCTCCCCTTTGATCTCAAATACATCCTCTTCCACAAATCTTTTCATCGATACTCTCCTCCCTCATAATCGATCAACATGGCTTTTGAGCCGGGTGTCATGGCGGCCCCTCCTGCTTCGTTTAAAACATGGGCTACGCCGGGATTTCCGGTGATCATCACCGACAGGATGTGGTGAACGGATACGCCCTTCTTATCCGGCATCTCCATGACGCTCTCCAAAAGCACCGAAGCATCCCGGTTATACAGATAGATGCCGATCCCTTCTCCGTGGAATCGCTCCACATCATCGTTTACAAACAGGGAAGCATAGCCGTAGCGGGTGCCGCCCCTGCTCATCCATACATCGTTACCGGGAACGTCATAGGGCACTTCGCTCTGGTACATATACAGCTGGCCGTTGTTGCCGTTCCACACGGTCTGGTATTCATGAAAATGCTCTACCATCAGGGCATACATGATGGTATCGTCTCCGTTGATCACGATGCCGTTCTTTGTTACGTTCTTATCCCAGGCAACCTGATCCCCATGATCGGCTCTCCAGACCCACAGGTTATCGCCGATCACATGATCCGCATCCAGGGTGACGCAGCAGGTAGCGGTCGCCGGCTGATTGGTGGGTGTACCGCCTACACGGAAATACAGGTCGGAAATGTTCACGTCCTTTCCTTCTCCTACATAGAGAAGGTTTGGAGAAGATACCTTCTTGCCGTCCTTTTCTGCTGCAACACCGGCATCAAATAAAAGTCCCGCGATGGTCAGGTTACTGCCCTTTGTTTCGATGCAGGCATTGCCGTTGCAGGCACGCAGAGATGCAAGGCCAAGGCCAAGGAGCATCCGGTCATCCTGCTCTACCACGATGGGCTCATACAGATTGTAGATACCCGGCGTAAAGAGGATGTTCTTTCCCTCCAGAATGGCTGCATTGATGGTTTCTGCAGAATCCGTACCCGGCTGTGCGATGTACCAGTCCGTAATGGCGCTGATATTTCCGGGCGTTTCTGCGTCCTCCTCCCAGGAGGGGCCTACGCTGTCCATGCGCGTTTCGGGAACAAAGATCCCCAGTGCGCTTTTTACTTCCGCCTCGGTCCATACAAGGAAGGGCTTTTCCCGGATCTCTACTGTCTTTTCCACCTCGGTATAGGCTTTGACCGGCCAGGTACCGGTGGGGGTTCCGTCGGGATCATCTCCTACAAAGACTTCGTTCCAGTTATCGTTCATCCAGGCTTTGTACCGGTTGTTTCTGGAAAGCCACTGCTGCTGGGAGCCGGAGTCGATCATGGTGGCTACTTTGGAATCCGATAAGAAGCCGCCGCTGCACCAGCCATAGTCATCGTGGAGGTAAAGGGCTCCGTCCACCTGTATCCGTCGCATATCTGTAGCCTGGGACACGGCCCAGACCGTATTGGATAACAGCTCCACGTTTTCCACGCTGCGCCAGAAATTGCAGCAGGCGTTGTGATTGCCGGGATCGTTTCCCAGCCATCTGGCCAGACACTCCAGCTTTCCGATCTTTACATCCGTCGGCCTCGTTCCCAGGCCAAGCACCTGGGTATAAAACCCTACGCTGACGGTGATATCGCTGTAATCTCCGGGGAAAAAGCAAAAGGCAATACGCTCCTCCCCGAACTGGTTTGCTTCCTGTTTCCGATAGACAGAATCAATGATCTCCTGGATCTGTGCGTGATCATCGCTTTCCCGGAACAGATATACGTTCTCTCCCAGCTGGGCTGTGTGATAGTTTTCAATCTTCATGAAGTTTTCTTTTTCTTTCTGTATTTTTGTTTCCAATCCGGTCCATGCCAGTACGGCGATCAATATGCCACAGGCCAAAAGACCAAGTAATCGTTTTTTCATGTTGCTCCTCTCCATCCATCCCTTCCATTCTGGTTTTCTATCTTGTAGCATAAAAAAAGAAGCCTTCTGTTCAAAGGCTTCTCATTTTATGCAGGTGTCATTTTTTTAGATTTGGTCACCGGGTATGCTCAGATCCAGGTAACGGGATTTCCTTTCCGCTCCAACGGTTCCCGATTGGGAAGGCCGCCCTCCGGATACCCCAGGATCAGGCCACCGGTGATGGTCTCCTCTTCTTTTAAGCCCAGCTTTTCCATGAAGGATCGCACAGCTTCATTCTCATCCAGCCAGTGGAGCTGATTGATCCAGCAGCTGCCAAGATTCAGGGCGTTTGCGGCGATCATCATGTTTTCCAGTACGCAGGCGCTGTCTGCCATGGCATTGCCATAGCCTTTGCGATTCGCCGTGACGATCAGAACCGGCGCATTATAGTGAAATACATAGGTTCCGGCTTTGGATGCCTGAATGGAATGCTTCAGGGACACATAGGTATCCTCTGTGATCTCCATCTTTGCAAACTCCATTTGCACCAATCCCGCCAGGTCTTCCAGCACTTTGCCATCTGTGATCACCAAAAGGTGCGTTGCCTGGCTGTTAGAGCCGCTGGGGGCCGTCCGTCCGGCTTCAATGACTTCCCGGATCAAATCCCGATCGGGCATCTTGTCCTTGTAGGCTCTGGTGCTTCTTCTGGTGCGGATCGCTTCCAATGCTTCCATACATATCCCCCTCTATTTTCAGGAAAGAAAAACATTACTACTTCTCCTTAAAAATATCGGATTTTAGAACACTTTACAATCTTTATCCTGAATTTTCAGCATTCTGTTTGGTGATCAAACACCCCCAGGGTTGTAAGATTCCATCCTCATATGCTTCCTTTATGAGAATCTGTCCTTTTTCCGGTAGTTCCAGTTTTTCTTCTTCTCCTGACAGATTACAATATACACAGATCCTGCTATCCTGTGTTGTCCTCTCATAGGCAAAGATATGCGGATGCTCCGGCAGCAACAATACAAAATCTCCTTCTAATATTGTTTTTTCACTGGCTCTTAAGGAAAGCAGTTGCCGATAGAAAGAAAGAATCGACCATTCCTCACTTTGCTCATCTTCAACGTTAATGTGCATATAATTGGGATTTACAGCAATCCATGGCGTTCCTGTAGTAAAGCCGGCATTATTTTCCTCATTCCACTGCATCGGTGTTCTGGCATTATCTCTTCCTTTCGCCAGAATCCCTTTCCAGGCTTTCCCTTTTTCGTCCCTTGTCGCATGTTTCAAAAGATTCAGACTTTCAACATCCCGCAGTTCATCCTTTGACTTAAAAGGATAATTGGTCATTCCGATTTCTTCACCCTGATAAATAAACGGTGTCCCTTTTAGCAGATACATGGCTGCTGCCAGAGTCTTTGCGCTTCGGTTCCACAAAAGGAAGCTCGTATCATCTCCGAATCTGGATACAGCCCTTGGCTGGTCATGATTTCCCCAGAATAACGTATTCCAGGGAATGGCCTGCTGCCAGCGGCAGATGATCTGTTTAAATCTGGCCAGATCAAAATCCCGAAGATCCCATTTAGAAATGCCTCCATCGATGTCCATGAGATCAAACTGGAATAACAGGTCTAATTCCGTCCCGTCTCCCACCACCAAAGGAGCATTGGTTGTATTTACAAAGGTGGTTTCCCCCACACACATACAGTCTCTTCCGCGAAAGCAGGTATTCCGCATTTCTTTCAGATACTGATGCATCTGAAGGCGAAAGGAAAACAGGGTCGGATCCATTTGGTAACCTTCTCCCGGTGCGTCGGGAAATGTCTGATCTTTCGCGATCAGGCTGATCACATCCATTCGGAAACCGTCCACGCCCCGGTCTAGCCAACGATTGATCATGGCAAAGATTTCCTTCCGAAGGGATGGATTTTCCCAGTTCAGATCCGGCTGCTTCTCGGAAAACAGATGCAAGTACCATTCCCCCGTTGTTTCATCATAGCTCCATGCAGAAGGCGTAAAAAAGGAGCTCCAGTTATTGGGCTCTCTTCCTTCTTTTCCTTCTCTCCAGATATAGAAATCCCGATAGGGATTATCCTTTCTTTTCCGCGCTTCCCGAAACCACCTGTGTTCATCAGAAGAATGATTGACTACCAGATCCATGATCAGCTTGATATCCCGCTTATGCATCTCCTTAAGCAGCAGATCAAAATCTTCCATGGAGCCAAACTCTTCCATGATTGCTTCATAATCGCTGATGTCGTATCCCATATCGGCATTGGGAGATGCATAGACCGGGCATAGCCAAACAGCACCAATCCCCAGCCATTTGAGATAATCCAGCTTTGAGATGATTCCCTTGATATCGCCTATCCCGTCCCCGTTACCATCCATAAAGCTTCGAGGATAGATCTGATAAAATGCCCTCTCTTTCCACCATTCCATATATCCAACTACTACCTTTCTTTTCCTCTTATCTCGATGATCGTCCAGTAAGTCAGTTTCGGGATAGCAAACGTTACAAACCGCCCCTGCTTTTCATCTTTGACCTGATAGTCCACAGCTTTCATCCCCTGATCTTCCGCATCCGGTGAAGCCATATAGATTCCCTCCAAAGATTCGTTTATCTGTACTGAAAAATCGATATTTTGTATCGTTTCCGGTTCTTCTTTGCCCTGATTCCAGAGATCATCGTTTCCGCAAAGATTGATCAGTGAGAGCACTCTTTTGCTTTTTGACTGGCGGATGATCAGCCAGATCTTACCTGCTTTGGGCGTTACATCGACCCTGTCACAGTGAGTGGTATATTCCAGATTGTCTCCTCCAAAATGGGTCATGGACACATCGGACAGGCATTTGTCATAAAACAGTTCCTTATAGCGGATCATGAAATCGTAATAAGCACAGATCACATTCGCTGCATTTCTATCCAGCTTTGTATAGTCACTGTAATAGCCTTGCGTCAAAATGGCCTGGTTTTCTCCGGTCAAAAGGTTATACGCACCATTGGAGATAATCCCGGCTAGCAACAAACGGGCTGCGCGGATCCCACGTTCTATGCTTTCCAGACGGAATGAAGCCAGATAAGCCGCCAGGATGACCGGTTTTTGATCTTTGCAAAATGCTCTTGCCTCCCGAATGATCTTGGCAATGTGCTCGTACCGGTCATACGGCGACCATACTTCCACGTATACTGCTTTCTGGTCTGTATCAGCTGTTTGATCCACCGGCCAGTTTCCCACATTATTAAACACCAGACAGGGATCTTGCATGCTCTCCTTCAGGCTTTCATACGTATCATGAATGAGTCCCGGGAAAGCCTCCTCCAGATAAACCGCCTCTGGAGAATCCTTTAAATGCGCTTTTGCTGTTTTGGGTTCTCCATAAGTGTCCATGTGGATCCCGCTGAAGCCCATTTGGGTAATTGCCTCTTTGTATTGACCGATCAGATGCTCTCTCCACGGCGACTCTTCCTGAATGTTCATGATGTAGAAAACATCAATAAATGTAATGGGTTCTCCATCCGGGTAAAATAGCGCCCAACGGGGATGCTCTTCATAAAACGCCTTACTGGCAGCATAAACTGCACCGTAAGCCATTGTTTTCATCCCGTACTTCCCTGCTTTTTGGATCTTCTGGCACACCGCTTCACGAAAGATCGGTTTTCCCATCATATCTGTATAAAAAGCTTCGTCCGAAACCAGATGGTCATGGCGGTAGGACCAGTCATAAAACTGCACCAGATTGATATGGCATCTACGCATCCATTCCAGTGCACCGTTCTCCATATCCTTTTCTTCGAAATCACTCAGAAAGCCGTATCGAAGGGATTCAAAGGGGTCTTCCACAACATCGAACGCTGTATGGCATAGGACTCTCTCCTCTTTTATCAGATCTACGCCGTATCCTCCAACGGAAAAGTCTCTATCATCCAGGTCGATTCCGGTTTCTTCTTCCTCTGCGCAGATCGTGCGGGTCATGATCACCTCATCCAGATGCATGATCCGGATCTGATACGGATCTTGTTCTGCATTCTCTGTGCGAAGGAACAGTCTGACAGATTCTCCGACCATGTACTGTGACTTGTTTGGGTATAATTCCATCGTTTTATCCTTTCACTGCCCCGTCTGCCAAACCACTGATAAATTGCTTCTGGAAGATCAGAAATACCACCACGACCGGAATAATGGCGATCATGGACGTCGAAGCCATGAGGTGCCATTTTGCCCCCGCAAACTGTTGGAAAAATACCGACAGTGCCTGAGGCACATTATGCTTCTTGCTGCTCTGTAAGAAGAAAACAGCCTGCGCATAATTGTTCCAGATGCCGAATCCGTTCAGGATCACAAACGATGCCGTGGCAGGACGGATGATCGGGAAAATGATCTTCCAGAATATCTGGAACTTTGAGCAACCATCCAGAGCTGCTGCTTCATCCAACGTGACCGGCAATGCCTGTATAAATGTGGTATAGATAAAAACTGCGGAAGGCATTGCTAACGCAGAGCAGACAAAGATCATCCCCCACAGGGTATTTACTGCTTTCAGCTGCCTCATCAGAGTATAAAGAGGCACTGTATTAATAATACCCGGGATCATCATGCATCCGATGATCAGGCCAAATACAAAGCGGTTATAGGCTGTCGGAAAACGGGCGATGGCATACCCCGCCAGGCCACCACAGATAATGGTCAAGGCCAATGTGCCGAAGGTTATGATCGCCGAATTGATCATAGCTCTCCCAATATGAGAAGTTGTCCATGCCTCTGCAAAATTTTCCAGATGAAAATCCGGAATAAACAGGTTTCCTTCGTAGAAAACACGATCTGGCGCATTTAAAGCCAGGATATTCAGAATATAGAAAGGAAGCAGGTACGCAATGCATAGAAGAAATACGATCACGCCTCTGCTGATCTTGGTGATTTTCTTTTCTCTGAGCATGATCAACCTTTCTGCCTGGTCAGGCGCATGGATATCAGTACCGGAATCAGAATGATCACAAACAGGATCATAGCTACCGCTGTAGAATAGCCTGTTCTGCTTCCGTAGCACATCCGCATGATGTAAATAGACAAAGATTCCGTCGCATAACCCGGACCACCCTCTGTAAGCGACATGATGACGTCAAATACCGATAAGGAACCAATAATATTGGTCACTACATTGATCCGGATCGCCGGCATGAGGAGCGGCAGCGTAATCCGAAAAAACAACTGCCACTTTGTGGCTCCGTCGATGGCTGCAGCCTCCGTATAATCTTTTGCAATCGCTTTTAGTCCTGCCAGATATATGATCATGGTCATGCCGGCAAACTGCCAGACATTTACCACGATCAGCACCGCCAGCGCACTGTGATATGAACTCATCCAGTTACCGATCAGATCCGGCAGTCCCAACTGCATGCAGGCATAATACAGATACCCCCGTTTAGGCTGTAACAGAAAGTACCAGATATATCCCATGATCAACGGGCTGATGATCGCCGGCAGATAAATGATCACCCGTGCAATACTTTTTCCTTTAAATTCCGTGTTCATGAGCAGCGCATAAAGAAGGCCCACTATATTTAAAAGCACAGCACTTCCCACAGCAAAGATAACCGTTGTTTGGATATCATGGAGTGCCCTCTTATCACTGAAAAAATCAAAATAATTCTTCAGGCCGATAAACGTAGCCTGCCCCATTCCGTCCCAATTGGTCAGGCTCATCCCGATCCCTCTGAGCAGTGGATATACGAAGAATACACCATACAGGATAAGTGCCGGTAGAGAAAGAAACTGAGCTGCCTTGTTTTTCTTTCGTTGCATAATAACTACCACCTATAAAAAAGGACTGCAGGACACGATCAGGTGCCTGCAGTCCAAAGATCAATTACTAATTTGTATAGCCGGCATTCCAAGCTTCCTCGTATGCCTTTGCAAATTCTTCGGGACTATAGGTTCCTGCCAGCAGATCCTGAACCAGACGTCCGGCATCATCACCGGAGAAACCTGCGGGCTTTTCATTTGTGAATCCAATATTGGTTGCACTTGCCACTGCATCATTTACGCCGGATACGATGCTGTCTGGTGCCCAGGAAGCATCAACATCCTTAAATGCACTGGGAGATCCCAAGGTCTCTGCATACTTTTTCTGATTTTCCGCACTGAAAAGGAAATTCAGGAAATCGACTACTTCGTCTACATGTTCTGTTTCGGCAGAGATACTGTAACCGGAATCTTCTGCGACCAAAACTACCGGAACACCGTCCTCCATGAAGGCAGGATAAGGAGCAAAGCCGATCTTATCTGCCATATCCGGATTCTTTGTAAGCAGATCCGACAGACACCACATACCATTAGAGAACATCGCGCACTTGCCAGTCACAAAGGCATCGATGCAGTTGTCGCTGGTTGCAGTCAGAACGTCCTCATTGATGAGCCCCTTCTTCTGAAGTTCTACCAGATTCTTTGCAAAGGTAGCCATAGCACCGTCCGGATTGCCCCAATCCAGCTTTGCGCTATCATTACTGAGCATTGCTTTCTTGGCCTCGGTAGCACCATACTTTGCCTTGATATATCCATGAGGCATGAATTCGATCAGATGTCCAAGATGCCAGGCTTCGCCAAAGATGAACCAGGGATCCACATCGGGATGTGCTTCTTTGATTGCTTCCAGATTTGCTTCAAATTCCGGCCAGGTTGTGGCAACCTTAAGGCCTAACTCGTCAAACATTTCCTTGTTGTAGAAAAAGCCTGCCATAGTCATATTGGTGCACACACGGTACTGTTTTCCGGACTCCAGGTCGGTACAGCTTTCCTTCATGGAAGGGATCAGTCTGTCCCACCATTCGTTCCGATCAGACAGGTCCAGATATTTGCCCTGATTAACATATTCCTGTTCGTAAGTTGTCATGAGATCAGGAGACTCGCCGGATGCAAATTTGATCTTAATGATGTTACTTGCATCTGCCTGATACTCCTGTTCTACAGTGATCCCGCCGGACTGCTGGTTGTAATCGCTGATGATCTGATTGAGCAGGTCCACCGTTTCAACTTTTCCTGTAAAGAAGGTAAGATCAACTGCCTTGTTTTCCTTTTCCGTACTATCTGCAGCCTCTGCCTCGCTTGCTGCAGGTGTTGCAGCTTCCGTTACGGTATTTGTATCCGGTGCTTCACCGGATGTGCTTGTATCAGTTGCCCCACATCCTGCCAGAGTGCTCATACCCAGAGCAGCGGTTAACAGGACTGCTAAAAACTTTTTCTTTCCCACAATACATTCTCCTTTCGTTGCATGTTTCCATATATGGCCTTTTGCAATTCTGATTATGCCATGGCTCATTTCAAGATAAAATTCCCGGCTTTTACGATGAAGGTTCGTTTTTTTATGATTCCCGAAAAAACTCTGTAAAGGAATGATATAATCACCACATGAGGGTATTTCTTATGCGAAACAGGGGGAAACGTTCCAATCTAAAACGGCAACTGGTTGTTTCGATCACTGCCTTATTGTTTACTTCCGTGATCATCGTATCACTGGCAGGTTCCTTGTGGTATCAGAATCATTTCATTCGAACGGCTGCCGAAAAAACAGAATCCATTGTAGAACAGATCGCTCTTAATACCGGTCTGTATATCGATGAATTATCCCGCCTGAGTATGGCTCCCTATTATAACGCGGATATCATGAATCTATTGGATACCAATCCGCAGGCTGCTGCCGAAAAGCTGAGTAAAAAAAGGACCATCGAAGGGTATCTTAGGGAAGTGATGACCATTCCCCGAAAAGAGATCTTACGAGTATATATCATCTCCGACGATATTTATTATACGACCCGGACTTCTCACAGCATTTCCCTGCACTCCGATTATGCCTCAGAAGACTGGTATCGGAAAGCTCTGGAAAGTACCGATCTGATCTTCCTTCCCGTCCAAACAGAGACCGAAAGCGGCTATACTCTGTCTGTCTTTTCACTGGTACGACAGTTACGGAGTCTGCGCGCCGATAATCATACCATCGGTGTGATCCGGGTAGATGCAGATTATACCGGAATTTCTGAAGTGCTAAATCCGGTAGAATTAAACAATAACAGTGCCCTGTACATGTTGGATGATTCCGGTAACGTCATCTACCAAAGGTCTTCTCTCCCGGAAGCCATTGATCCGGAGTTACTATCCCGAAATCTCACCTTTGAAAACGGCATTGAAAACCTGACCCTGAATGGTTCCGGGTACATCGTTAATTCCCAGAACATCGAAGGCACAAACTGGTATGTAGTCGAGATCACATCCCGCTCCCAGTTGCTCAAAGAAGCTGCGCCCATCCGTATTTTTTCTCTGATCCTTGCAATTCTTTGCTCTGTTATGGGACTGGTCTTCTCCGTCCTCTATGTTCGTACTTTCCTGCAGCCGATCAATACCACGATCGGAGTCATGCAGCGGTCTCAAGGTGGCGATCTGTCCTTACGCGCACCGGAATGTGATGTGGAAGAGATCAATTATCTGAACGAAACCTATAACGATCTGCTGGATCAGATCCAACGCACGATGGAAGGCAATCGCCGGCTTACCAAAAAGATCTACGAAGCCAAATACCTGCAGCAAAAGGCGGAGTATGACAGCTTATGCCAGCAGATCCGACCGCATTTCCTGTTTAATACCTTAAATACCATCAGTCTGCTCATCAAAACCAGACAGGATGCGGAAGCCTTAAAGGCAATAGACGAGCTGTCTGTTTTACTCCGTGGAATGGTCAATGCCGACAGTGAAATCTCCTTACTAAGTGAGCTTCATATAACCGAGAGTTACCTGAGTCTTCAATCCAGAAGGCATGAAAAACTCTCCTACTCCATTCGAGTAGATAAAGAACTTCACAAACTGCTTCTGCCGGCCATGACCATCCAGCCTCTGGTAGAAAATGCCATCATCCACGGATGCGAACCCAAAGCCACCGGAACGCATATCTCCATCACGGCAGATTATGCTCCACCTTATGCTGTTTTTTGTATTTCGGATACCGGAATGGGCATGCCGAAAGAAACACTAGACCAGTTAAAAACTCATCTTTTTACCGATAGCGACACCTCTACCGAAACCTCAGGTGTAGGCGTTACAAATATAGCCAAACGGCTGAAATTAAAATATGGGGAGCCTTTACAGTTTGAAATCGATTCGGTTCCCGACAAAGGAACTACTATCACGATCCATATTCCACTTACTATCAGAACGGAGTTTGCAAATGAAACCGGAATTTAGCGTTTGTTTTGCAGAAGATGAACCGTTAATGCGGTCCTACATTTCAAATAATCTAAGCCAGATCCATGGGGATTATTATGTAAAAGATGTGGCCTCCAACGGAGAAGAAGCATTAAAACTTCTGGATGATCATACCTATGATCTTTTTATAACCGATATCAAAATGCCGCTTGTATCCGGTCTGGAAGTTGTAAAGAAGATGCGGAAAACCGGAAGTGAACTGCCGGTGCTGCTTCTGACAGGCTACGATGATTTTGCTTATGCCAAAGAAGCCATCAAACTGGGCGTTATGGAATATATTCTGAAACCTTTGAATGATCAGGAAATGCATGATGCATTAGAGAAGATCAAAGAACATATTTGTGAGCGCCGTAATACCGTCGTTCTTCCGGATGATTCAACGCCCAACGAGATCACACAGCTTATCCTGAGCCGTTTCACTGCTTCTGCACAAGGAGATGACTCTCTGGCGCAGAAAGCGGTGGATTACATTTCTGCTCATTATACAGAAAACATATCTCAGGGTGAGGTGGCCGATGCACTGGGTGTTTCCCCTTCCTACCTATCCGGTATATTTCATGAAGAAACCGGGGAGTCCTACTCTCGTTTCATTACCAGGCTACGTATGACACAGGCTGCGGTCCTTCTCAGAACTGAGCAAAATCTGCCCATACGAGAAATAGCCCAACAAGTGGGCTATTTCTCCGAAAAGCACTTTATGAGTGTCTTTAAGACTTTTTATGGAATTACTCCCAGCGAGTACCGTAACAACTAGGCTTCTACCAGGATAATCTGGATGTAGTGGCAAGCAGCCTGTACCGGTTAAACTCAGGATCCGTGTAGGATCCTCCGTCCATGTAATAGCCCACCGGCAGGGCCTTTGTCTCCAGTTCCTCGATCTTCTGCAGATTTCCGTTCAGGTACTGTTCCAACGTATCGATGCAATCTACCAGTCTCTGCCGAAGTCCTCCGATCCGGATGGTCTGTACCTCAAAGCCGAAGGGCTTGGCTTCCTCCAGCCACTGCTTGCGGAATGCCTGATAAAAGGCATCCAGACGGGTGATCAGTTCCGGAAGGACATGGTCCTTTAAATCCTTTAATGCTTCTTTATCGCCAGCCTGAAAGGCTTCCTGATAGGCCTGTCTTAACCTTATTCCCAAATCTGCCTTTAATTCCAGAACCCTGCAGAGCATCTCCTGCATCCGAAAAACGCTGTCTTCTTCTCTTTCTCTGCCGCATGTCACAGCATGAAGTTTCTTTGCAACATCCGCATAGTAAGTTGCTGTATTGTCCGGCACCAGCGAATCGAATACCCCAAGCAAGGGATCCGCAAACAGCAGGATCTTGGTCAGGTTGTTCTTATGTTTTCCTTCACACCCCGGATCCGGCAGATCCAGTAGCATAAATTCTTCAAAGGTATAGCCGGTCACCTTTTCAAAGATACCGCGGTCTGAAATCTTGCCTCCCGCAACGGCGGCTTCAAATAAAGCCGGCAATACACTGTATATACTGCACTCCGTTCCGTCATCTCCCCACATGGTGATCACGCAGGAATCAATATCCTCCGAAAGGCAGGCTTCCAAGGCAGACTTCGTTGCCAGAATGGAGAAACTGTTATAGGGATTAAAGCCCATCCATCTCCAGGCCCCGCCTGCAAAGGAAATGCGATCGGTCATGGCTTTATGCTGAGAGAGCATAGTTTTATAATGCGCCACGTCCGTACTGTAATAGTCCCAATAAACCAGTTCCAGTCCCTCCGGAATATGGACGGTGCGCTTCATTTCCTCCATCAATGCCCGGTTCTTTTCCGGATCTCCGGAATCGTAGGAACCATTATTCAACAGGCGGAAGAACATATCGCTCCACATCTGCGGCTTTAAATCGTACTGTTTGCACAGCTCCACTACTTTTTCCAGATGCCTTAAGATGATCTGGACCCGATCCTCATATCCGTGCTGTTCCAGATACCTTCCAAGGCCCACCATGTGGGCTTCATCCATACCGATATTTACAACCTTAGAAGAATAGGTCTCCGAGATCGTCTTCAGAACATGATCCAGCAGTTGATAAACTCGCTCATCTCCTGTAAGCAGGATGTCTCCGGTATCGATATGTCCGCAGTAATCGGAGTATTCCGTGATCTGATTGATATGCGCCAGCGTCTGGATATAGGGACGAAGCTCCATCCCCAGGCTCTTTGCATAAGCAGCGGCTTCCCGGATCTCTTCTCCGGTATACCGGCCTCTCTGGTAGCCAAAGTACGGCTCACCCTCCACCTCCAGCGTATCTTCGGTGTACAGACCGATGTAATCATATCCAAAGCCTGCACAGATCTTCATGAATCTTTTTAATGCTGGCACATGGACCACTGCATTTCGGGAGCAGTCGATCATAACGCCCAGCTCCCGTAATCGATTGATGGACATACTTGTCCCTCGCTTTCAGCTTTTGCTTTCTTTACAGTCTTCTCAGTTCTTCCAGAAACAGTTCGTAATCATCGTCTTCGCAGTTTAGCAGTGGAGAATTCTCTCCGCCTCCGTTGGTGCTTCTTCTAAGCGCCGCATACCGCTCTTCACCTGCTGTGATCAGGTCCATCTCATAGATAGGGCATCCTGCCTTTGTTGCGATCTCGCAGAACGCACCGATAGGGTTCTTCTCATTCTTTGTCGCGAGGAGCTGCTGTTTCAACGTCTCATCTTTCTTAGCCAGCGTCATCAATCTGTCTAGCGCTTCCGGGATATCCACCTGCATATAATCGCTCATAGGGCTACCTCTCTTAAGATTATGCTTCATTATAGCAATTCCTATCCCTCGCGCCAACGACTTCATCTTTTTTGATGTCCTTCGTAGACATACACATTTTATTATGGTAGAGTGGTAAAGGACTAAATTAACTAAACTATTTCTACTAATGGAGGAATTATGAAAAAGAAACTTTTATCCGTAGTTTTAGCCGCTCTTACTGTATTTTCTTTAACTGCCTGCGGCGCATCTGCAGGAAAGACATCTGCAGAAAGCGGTGACCTTGCTTATATCAAGGACAAGGGAACCCTCATTGTAGGTATCACAGACTTTGCTCCCATGGATTACACCGATGAATCCGGCGAATGGATCGGCTTTGATGCAGACCTGGCCAGAGCCGTTGCCAAGGATCTGGGCGTGGAAGTTCAGTTCATCGAAATCGACTGGGATAACAAGATCCTGGAGCTGGACAACAAGTCCATCGACGTTGTCTGGAACGGAATGACTCTGACCGATGAAGTAAAGACATCCATGAACTGCACCAGGCCTTACTTAAATAACGCCCAGGTAGTGGTACTGCCTTCCGATAAGGCTGCTTCCTATACCGATGTTGCTTCCTTAGCCGACCTTAGTTTTGCAGTAGAAGCAGGCTCTGCAGGAGAAGCTGCCGCAACGGAGAATAACCTTACCTTTACTTCTGTTTCTGCACAGGCAGATGCAGTTATGGAAGTTGCCGCCGGCACCTCTGATGCCTGCATCATCGACCTGTTAATGGCAGCTGCCATGACCGGCGAAGGCACCAGCTACGAGAACCTGACCTACACCGTATCTCTTACATCCGAAGAGTATGTAGTAGGCTGCCGCAAGGGTTCAGACCTGACCGATTTCATCAACTCCGAGTTTGCCAAGTTTGAAAAGGATGGCAGCTTAAAGACCGTAGCCGATACCTACGAGCTTACTGCTGCTCTTGTACCTCAGAACTAATCCGCGAACCAATCTGTTATCTAAGGACTTCTTATGTTTGTTACCGTAACCCTGTCTCTGTTAGAGGGATTTTTATCAACCTTAAAACTGTTTGCACTTACGCTTGTCTTTGCCATTCCTCTGGGCCTGATCATCTGCTTCGGGTCCATGAGCAAGGCAAAGATCATCCGTCTGCCGGTGCAGTTATTTATCTGGATCATCCGTGGTACCCCGCTGATGCTTCAGCTGATCGTCATTTATTACGGTCCCGGTCTTCTCCTGGGAGAATCGCCCTGGGTGGGCCTTTCCGGACGTTTTCTGGCGGCGCTGGTGGCCTTCGTCATCAACTATGCCTGCTACTTTTCCGAGATCTACCGTGGCGGCTTGCAGTCCATTCCCGTCGGACAATACGAAGCCGGCCAGGTACTGGGCCTGACCAAGAAGGATATCTTCTTTAAGATCATTCTCCTGCAGGTAGTAAAGCGCATCGTACCTCCTATGAGCAACGAGATCATCACCCTGGTAAAGGATACCTCCCTTGCCCGGATCATCTCCGTTTACGAGATCATCTGGAACGGATCTTCCTTTATCAAGAGTGATGGTATCATCTGGCCTCTGCTGTATACCGGAGCATTCTTCCTGCTCTTCTCCGGTCTTTTGACGATGCTCTTCCATTACCTGGAAAAGAAACTGGACTATTTTAAGTGATCATAGGGACAAAACATGTCGATTTTAGAAGTAAAAGATATTAAGAAGAAATTTGAAAATACAGAAGTGTTAAAGGGAATCAGCTTCTCCATGGAGGAAGGCCAGGTGGTTTCTATCATCGGTTCCTCCGGAAGCGGAAAGACCACGCTCCTGCGGTGTCTGAATTTCATCGAAACACCGGATGAAGGGATCATTTCCGTAAGAGGAAAAGAGCTGTTTAACGCCGCCAATTTAAGCAGCGACAAGCATGTCCGGGAAGAAGACATCCGTCAGAACCGCCTGCACTTTGGCATGGTTTTCCAGCACTTTAACCTGTTTCCCCAGTACACGGCACTGGAAAATGTGGCTCTGGCGCCTACCCTCCTGAAGGTTAAGACCGAAGACGAGGCAAAGAAAGAAGCCAGAGAATTACTGGATAAAATGGGGCTTTCCGACCGAATGGGCAATTATCCCCATCAGCTCTCCGGCGGACAGCAGCAGCGTGTGGCCATAGCCCGAGCGCTGGCCATGCATCCGGATATTCTCTGCTTTGATGAGCCTACTTCCGCGCTGGATCCGGAGCTTACCGGTGAAGTGTTAAAGGTTATCCGCTCCCTGGCGGAAAGTCACACCACCATGATCATCGTAACCCATGAAATGAACTTTGCCCGGGATGTATCGGACACCATCATCTTCATGGATCAGGGCGTCATCACTGAGCAGGGCGATGCCAAAGAACTCATCGATCATCCGAAGATGGAACGGACCAGACAGTTCCTCAGTGCCATTGCTAAGTGATGGAACTGACAAAACCAACCATATCACGTAAAAAAGCTCCGCAGTGTGCGGAGCTTTTCTTTCATTTGAGCTTGTCTTTAATTCTGGGCAAAATAACGGGTCTTTGCATAAGCAAAATAAGCGTTAAACCGCTCGATGGCTTCCTGTCCGGTGGGGTGATCCGGATCCATCATGTCAAAGGCATGATACATGCCCCGGTATACATCCACCTTGGTCTCGATCCCCGCATCCTGTAGATTCCGGATAAAGGATAGAGTTTCCTCATAGAAAGGCTCTGCCGTACAGACAAAGGTGTAAGCCGGCGGCAGATTGGAATAATCCGTCTGGGTCGCAGGCGATGCATAGGGGGATACCTTCTTGTGGTACCGATCCCGCAGATATAACTGCCAGGCCATATGATTGCGTCTGGTATTCCAGATCCTGGCATGATTATCCCTGGAGGATTCCGTATCAAACTGATCCAGCATGGGATATAAGGGCATCTGGAACGCTACGTTCACTTCTCCTCTATCCCTTGCCAGCATACAAACTGCTGCGGTCAGCCCGCCTCCGGCACTCTCTCCGCCTACCATGATCTGATTTCGGTTGATGTGCAGCTCTTCCGCATGCTGCAGCATAAATTTCAGAGCTGCATAACACTCCAGAAGGGCCGTCGGATACGGATACAGGATGGACAGGTGATAGCCCGGTGCCACCACGACTGCTCCATGCTCGCGAACCAGATCAGCCGCCCGGCCCATATAGGCCATCTCCTTCATACCCGTAGCAAAACCGCCTCCGTGGATCCACAGTACACCGGGAGCATGATCCACGGGCGCCTCGGGTGCCAGGATCAGCAGCGGAACGCTGCGACCGTTTACCTTGATATGAACCGTCTTATGTTTAATTCCTTTGGTTGAAAAATGAATTGCCATGGTAGTTTTTTTATCCTTTCCAAACATCTATGTTGACCGCAGAATGTCTGTTCGATATAATTGTTCCTGGTGCTACCAGTATCAACGGTAGGCGGTTAGTCCTTCATCAGAGGACTGTGACCTCTGTTAACATAGAAATCTCTTTAGAGAAATCCGTGTAAGGAGGATTCGTGTTATGCTCACAATCAGCGACTTGATTGCAGTACTTGCACTATGTGCAACGTTCTTCTGTCTTGGTCACATGTTTGGAAAGCATGACTCCAAGACACAAAAATAACCGCCCATAGTCTTGCCGGACTGAGCGGTTATTCTATACCATCAGAAACCTAGGCTAACCGTCTACCGGTAGCACTTTTTTCTATAAAAATACTAACATTAAAAGCTCCAATCGTCAAATATCTGAATCCATTCGCTTTTGCCGATCCTTACCGAAGAAATTACCTTACCAACTCCTTCGGATCTCCTCAACCAGATTCCGCCCATAGACTTCCGCGCCCAGACAGTTGGGATGCAGGTTATCCAGAAAGTACTCGGACAGGTGCGGAACCAGTTTGAAACCATCGATCACGGTTACATTCTTATAGCTGCCGGCGATCCTCTTAATATTCTCACAGTAACGCTCCAGGGTCGGGATCCCTTCCGGGTTATCCCCTCTCCATAAGGGAGAGATACACAGTACCGGGATCTCATTTCCATAGATGCTCATCAGCGTTTCATAATACTCTTCCACGGCGTCCATGGTGGGGGAGCCGTACTGGTTGGTGCCCAGTGCGACAATGATCCGATCCGGCTGATAACCTTCCATCTTCATGAGGGAATATTTGTCATAGACATAGCCGCCGATCCCCTGATTGATGATATCGTAGTTTAAGAGGCGATTTGCCACACTGACATAGGTCTGGGAAGAGCGTAAGGGACCGAAGCCCTGGGTAATGGAATCGCCCAGCCACAGCACCTTTTCCTTCTTTACAGGCGCCTTTGCAGTGCCGTTTATTTCCAGGTTCTTGATCACCATAGTGGCATCTGCCGGCAGGTAGATCACTACATTTCTCTGCGAACCGTCGCAGGCAGGCAGCTGCCAGGACAGGTTTTCTTCCTTGGCCATATCCTTGATGTAATCGATCCGGGTGATCAGGCCGTCTACCATCAGCTCCACGGAATCCTGAGAACCTTCCCAAAGGATCTTATAATCCAAGGAAATCTTTGTTGCATCCGTGATCATCTCAATGGTCTTGGCAGTAGATGCGCTGCAGCGCTCGAACCAGAAGTCCGAGGCCTTCTCAAAGTAGTCCATCTGCGCCCTGGAGTACTGATAGGCCTGCAGATAGCCATCCTCAGTTTCTTCAAAAAAGTATGTTCCAAAATAAAAGGGTTTGATTTCCTGATTGTTCATAATCGTATACTCCGCAGGCGCTCCACGATACGAACCAGCGCATCGGCCGTGCGGTCCATTTCTTCTAAAGTATTGTCTTTTCCTATGGTAAAACGAAGGCTTCCTTTGGCCTCTATGTCACTTCTTCCGATGGACAGTAGTACATGAGAAGACTCCAGGGCGCCTGTTGTACAGGCCGATCCGCCGGAACAGCAGATCCCTTCCATATCCAGCATGATCAGAGCCGACTGTGCTTCGATGCCGGGGAAGGATACATCCAGCGTTCCCGGAAGGCTCCGATAGGCGCCGGTTTCGGGATCTCTTACCGCTTCCCATCCGTTTACCAGTGCATCGGGAATTTCCGACAGAATGCGGTCTTTTAAATGTTCCCGCAGTTTCTCTTCATGGGCGCAGACCTGCTCCATGGAAGAAACAGCTGTAGCAGCCGCTGCTCCCAGCCCTACGATCCCGGGAACATTCTCCGTTCCCGCTCTGCGGTTCCGCTCCTGACTGCCTCCGAAGATCAGCGGTCCAAAAGGAGAAAGATTCCGCACATACAAAAAGCCCACACCTTTGGGGCCGTAAAGCTTGTGTGCGCTGACGCTTAACAGATCGATATGCATGGAGTCCACTTGAATGGGAATCTTGCCGAAGGCCTGTACGGCATCGGTATGAAACAGCACGTTCTTCTCCCGGCAGATCGCTCCGATGGCTGCAATGTCCTGCACGGTTCCGATCTCGTTGTTGGCGGCCATTACCGATACCAGTATGGTATCCTGCCGAATGGCCCTCCTGACATCCTCCGGAGAAACAATGCCGTTCGCATCCACCGGCAGGTAGGTGACCTCATAGCCTTCCTTTTCCAAAGCCTTGCAGGCATTTAAGATGGCATGGTGCTCGATGCGGGACGTAACGATGTGACGCCCCTTTTCCTTCAGTGCCCGGGCTACACCCCAGAGAGCCCAGTTATCCGATTCGCTGCCCCCTGCGGTAAAGTAGATCTCATTGATCTCGCATCCCAGACAGTCTGCCAGTTGTTTACGGGCGGTATGGATAGCTTTCTTGGCGCTCTGCCCCAGAGAATAAATGGTGCTGGCATTTCCGTAGTTTTCACTAAAATATGGCAGCATCTGCTGCAAAACAGCCGGATCCACAGGGGTGGTGGCTGCATGGTCCAGATAGATCATCACAGATTCTCCCCGTTTGTTTTTATCACATCCCGGTACCAGCTGCAGGAATCCTTAGGGATCCTTTTCTGTGTGGCATAATCCACATATACCAGGCCGAAACGGTCGTTGTATCCATTGGTCCATTCGAAATTATCCAGGAAGGTCCAAAGGAAATAGCCGCGGATATCCACGCCCTCTTCTGCCGCCTTCTTCATTTCCAGCATATAGCGGTGCAGAAAATCGATGCGGTTGGGATCATGCACCTGTCCGTCCAGAGCCACCCAGTCATGGCAGCTCATGCCGTTCTCGGTGATGTAAATGGGCATCTTATACCGTTCATAGATAAACTTAAGACCCCAGTACAGACACTTCGGGGTAACCGGCCAGCCGATGGCGGTCTTTCCCAGACCGATGGGACGGTTCACAAATTCCGGCTCGCCGTCCTTGCCGGCACGGACCAGATATCCGTTGTAGATGTTCTGCCCCATAAAATCCAGCGGCTGATGGATGAGTTTTTGATCTTCCTCTGTAATCTCGGGGATGTATTCCTTATACTTTTCAAGGGCTTCCTTCGGAAAGGAACCTAAAAAAACCGGATCCGAAAACCAGGATACATTCCAGGTCCAGTTGTCTGTTTCATTGTAAAATCCAAAGTACACCTTGCGTGCAGCTTCCACATCTTCGGGGCGGTCGGTAGCAGGGATCGCCACTCCGCAGGTAGGGGCATAGCCGATCCTGATCTCACTCTTTGCATACTGCCGCAGAGCCTTTACGGCTTTCCCATGGGCTCTTAATACATGCAGGGTGATCTCAAAGACTTCCCGCGTATTTAACATAAGGCCCGGTGCCTGGGCAGCCCGCATATATCCCAGTCCCGTAAAACACTGAGGCTCGTTAAAGGTGATAAAATATTCCACCAGATCGGAGAAACGCTCTGCCACCACTTTCGCATAGTAGGCAAACCAGTCCTCGCTGGCGGGATTCAGCCACCCTCCCTGCTCCTGCAATGCCTGGGGCAGTTCCCAATGGTACAGGGTAAGATAGGGGGTGATATGGTGCTTTTTCATGCTCTCCAGCATATTGCGATAAAGGGTAACGGCCGTTTCATTGACGGCTCCCGTTCCGTCCGGGATCAGTCTTGCCCAGCTGATGGAGAAACGGTAGGCAGGAATGCCATATTCTTCCATCAGAGCATAGTCCTCTTCATAGCGGTGCATATGGTCGCAGGCTACCTCTGCGGTATGACCTTCGAAGCACCTGCCGGCCTTTGCATACACGTCCCAGATGCATTCTCCTCTTCCGTCCTCCGGATCGGTTCCTTCTACCTGATATGCGCTGGCTGCAACGCCCCATACAAAATCATCACGAAACATAGGTGTTATTCACCATCCTTATGATGTGCATTCTTCTTTAAATACATGTTCTGATCTGCCCGGTTGATGGTCGCGGACAGATTCTGATCCTTCTCTTCGTCAAAGAAGGCATAGCCGATGGATACGCAGTACGGGAAGGAAAACTCCTCGTTGGAATTGCGTACCGCCTGTTCAAACAGATGCATCCGTTTTTTCAGCGTCTCTTCGGAGATCTTCTCTAAGAAGCAGGCAAATTCGTCACCGCCGATACGACAGCAGATGCCGTGATCCAAAAAGCTCTCCTTTAACAGGATTCCAGTACGGATGATGGCCTGATCGCCCATCTGGTGTCCGTAGGAATCGTTGATGGTCTTTAAGTGGTCCACGTCACACAAAAGGACGCAGCATCTTCTCTTTTCCCGGAGTTCCTTGGGCTCATGGGCTTCCAGCCACTGCTGCATAACGCCGCGGTTAAAGCAGCCGGTGAGTACATCCAGCATGGCCAGATTCCGGAAGTATTCGCTCTGATTTGCACGGTGTACGGTCACTGCCACACGGCGCATCTCAAAGAGATACAGGATCAGGGAATATAAAACCACGCCTGCGCAGAGGATCAAGCCCATAAAGGTGCGGTCATTCCGATAGAAGGTAATGATCTCACACAGGGAAAAGATGGCCAGGATCACATTGGAGATAAACATGTAATTGGCCGCATAATTTCGATAATAAAAACGCTCCAGGATACTTTCCGTCAGGATGCAGATGATGGTCAAAACGATCAGGGCATGGAAGGGAATGATCATCTCATAATAATCCAATACCTTAAACATCTGCAGGATCGTAGAAGCGATGAGTTCTATGTACAGTACGATCAAAAGCAGTTGGTTGACCCGTTTGAAATGGGCCGGGAAGGAATGGCGGAAATACTGGAGGAACGTGATGATGAACAGCTTCAGCGCCAAGAAGGACATAAAGGTGGTCACGTTGGCGTTGCCAAAGAACAGCTGAAACAGATTCCGTTCCACAAAGAACCAGACGCCCAGACACATAACGGAAATACTGAAGTAGGTTGTTCCCGTATACCAGAAACGGTCCCTTCTGTATACCACACAGCTTAAGATCAGCAAAAACAGTCCCAGCAGGATCAGGAAAAATGCGGTCACAAGCCGCCACATGCTTCCAAACAGGATGGACGCATAAACGGCCGCACGGGTTCCCAGATAGTAGGTACCCGTAGGCACACGGTAATCCGCATAGGGGCTGGTCAGTTCCATGGTCAGCGTTTTCCCCTTAAAATCGCCGGGCAAGGATACCAGATTCCAAAAGCTTCCGTCTGATTTATCCACCCCGTGATAGATCAGGTTCTGATCCTTGGAATCATAGATCAGAGTATCGTTGATAAAGAAACGAACCCGCTGAAACGCCGTAAAGACGCCGATGGTATCATAAGGAAACAGCGAATTGTCCGGAAGAGTGTAGGACATGCGCAGTCCTTCCTCCATATTCTCGGGAATCTTGGATACATTATCCAGGTTCACCAGATAAGCCTTACCGTCGTAAGACTCATAGACCCAGCCATCCGCCATTACCATGGCTTTTCCGAAATAAAATTTTCGGTCCTGGTGCGGGATCATCCACACTCCGACCACGACGATGAGAGAAAAGATCAGTACCAGCACGTAAAACAGATGCTGATACCACATTCCTTTTCGATTGGTTTCCATAGACCCCCCTACGAAAATCCGTTCAGATTTTTTAAGTGCGAAGCGAACCGGACGGTCCGCTTCGCTGGTTGCATTACTGTGTAACGACGATCTCTGCTACGCTGCAAGCAGGTAAGGTAACCTTGATCTGGTCTCCCTTCACCGTCAGACCGGTGAGCTTTGCAGGCTTCACAGCATTTTTACTCTTAAAGGTGTTCTTCTGATCCATGTTACCTGCCAGAACACGTCCCTCTGCCTTGCCGGCCTTTTCTCCGGAAAGGGAGATGGTTAAAGGAGCTTCTTCCTCTGCGGACAGGTTTACCAGTGTGATCAGAAGCTTTCCGTCCTTCATACGGGAAACAGACTCGGAAATACGAGGCACCATATCGTCTCCCATGCCAACCTGGTCGTTGTCTACCAGTACGCTCTCCACCAGTTCCGCATCCTGATGCTTCTGATACAGATCAAATACATGGTAGGTAGGTGTCAGGAGCATCTTGTCCCCGTCGGTTAAGATCATTGCCTGCAGTACGTTGACCATCTGCGCGATGTTGGCCATCTTTACACGGTCGCAGTGCTTATTGAACAGGTTCAGGTTGATACCGGCGATCACCGCATCCCGCATGGTGTTCTGCTGATACAAAAAGCCGGGATTGGTGCCGGGCTCTACATCGTACCAGGTACCCCACTCATCAATGATCAGGCCGATCTTCTTCTCGGGATCGTACTGGTCCATGATAGCGCCGTGGCCCTTGATCAGATCTTCCATGAACAGAGTCTTCTTTACAGTATGGTAATACTCTGCGGTATCAAACTCTGTCGCACTGCCCTTTCCGCCTACCCAGTCACCGGGCAGTGTGTAATAGTGCAGGGAAAGACCATCCATGAAGCCATGGGCAGATGCAGGGGTTCCTTCGTAACAGGTTGCCAGCAGCTGTTTGGTCCAGTTAAAGTCTCCCGCATTGGGACCACAGGCGATCTTTCTGGTATGGCCGTCGTGCCGGTAGTCTCTTACATAGGTCTGGTATCTTCTGTACAGATCTGCATAATATACAGGACGCATGTTACCGCCGCAGCCCCAGCTCTCGTTTCCAACGCCGAAGTAGTCAACGTTCCAGCCTGCCTTATGGCCGTTCTTCTCCCGCAGCTTGGACATGGGAGATTCCCCTTCGAAGGTCATGTACTCATACCATTCGCTCATCTCCTGAACCGTACCGCTGCCCACATTACCGTTGATGTAGGTCTTGCAGCCGATCTGCTTGCAAAGCTCCATGAACTCATGGGTTCCGAAGCTGTTATCTTCTACAACGCCGCCCCAATGAGTATTGACCATTCTCTTACGGGTGGACTTAGGGCCGATGCCGTCTTTCCAGTGATATTCATCGGCAAAACAGCCGCCGGGCCAGCGCAGCACCGGTACGTGGATCTTCTTTAAGGCATCCACAACGTCCTTACGCATTCCCTTCACATTGGGAATCTTGGACTTCTCGCCTACATACAGGCCTTCATAGATGCATCGTCCCAGATGCTCGGAAAACTGCCCCTGCAGTTCGGGATTGATATGTCCCTTCTGCACGGCAGGATTGATGTACAATGTGGTCATTTTCTCCTCATTTCTGCGTAAATACGCAATGCTTTTTCTTCTTTTTGTATCTTTTTCTGAATCATCGTTGCAAAAGGGAAGGATCATCCTGCCCGATTGCACTATCACACCAATTACAATTTTAGCATATATTTAGAAAGACGAAAATGTTCACGGGCACATTTTTACCCTGCAAAGATGCAGAAATTCCACGAAAAATCTCCCGTTTTATTTGTGCAAAAATATTGTTATAATTATTCAGTCTGTAAATTCAAAAACAACGAGGAAATAACTTATGGCTTTCACATTCAAATCCAAGCTCCCTACCCCGGAAGAGATCCGGCAGGAGCTTCCCATACCCGCAGAGATTCAGGAAATCAAAAAGCAGCGGGACCAAGAGATCAGCGATGTCATCACCGGAAAGAGCAATAAGTTCCTGGTGATCATCGGACCCTGTTCCGCCGATAACGAGGACGCCGTTTGTGAATATATATCCAGACTGGCCAAAGTAAACGAGCAGGTGAAGGATGAAATCATCCTGATCCCCCGGATCTACACCAACAAGCCCCGCACCACCGGGGACGGGTACAAGGGGATCACCTCCCAGCCCGATCCCGAAAAGGAAGAAGATTTCTACGCCGGCCTGATCGCCATGCGTAAGATGCACATCCGCGCCATGACCGAATCCCATCTGACTGCAGCGGATGAAATGTTATACCCCGAAAACTGGGGCTATGTATCCGATATTCTCTCCTACGTGGCCATCGGAGCCCGTTCCGTAGAGGATCAGCAGCATCGCCTCACCGTCAGCGGCTTTGACGTAGCAAGCGGTATGAAGAATCCTACTTCCGGAGACATCTCCGTTATGTTGAACAGCGTCTATGCAGCCCAGCAGCCCCATTCCTTTATCTACCGGGGCTGGGAAGTGCAGACCACCGGCAATCCGCTGGCTCACACCATTCTGCGCGGAAGCGTGAACCAGTATGGCAGAAGCCTTCCCAACTATCACTACGAAAATCTGGCCATGTTGATGGATGCCTATGCCCAGCGGGATCTGCAAAACCCTGCCTGCATCATCGATGCCAACCACAACAACTCCAACAAGCAGTTTAAGCAGCAGATCCGTATCGTCAAGGAAGTGCTCCACTCCCGCAGGCAAAATGCGGACATACATCAGCTGGTAAAAGGGGTCATGATCGAGAGCTACCTGGTAGAAGGCAGCCAGAAGATCGGAAACGGCACCTACGGCCAGTCCATCACCGATCCCTGTCTGGGCTGGGAAGATTCGAAACGCCTGATCTACGAGATCGTAGAAGGACTTCACTGAGAGGGAACCCGGCACAGGGACAATTAACAAAAGATCGCCCCGAACAGTGACGAATGGATTTTGAACGAGCAGTAATGGCGGATCTTAGCGAGACAGACAAAATAATCCCCGAAGAAGATTCTGTTTGAGCGCGTAGCGCGAGTTGATCTTCTTCGGGGATTGTTTATGCATGTCGCATCGAGCTTAGAGGAGCCCATTTGCGAGAGAGAAACCATTCGTTAATGTAACGGGGCGTTTGTTGTCTCCCGCCTCTGTGCCGGGCAGTTTCGTTCCCTATTACCGGGGCGCCGGGCAGATTTCCCATCTCGTTACTGTGCCGGGTTCACGAACAGTTTGTACTTCAGGATCGCGCTGACAGTCTTGGAATCTTCCAGCGTGCCGCTCTCGATCATGCCCAGCAGGTCGTCCAGGCTGTAAGCTTCCACTTTCAGGAATTCATCATGATCCAGGTGCTGGCTGGTCTTTACAAGGTTCGTAGCCAGGTAGATATCAATGCGTTCGTTGGTAAAGGCCACCGTGGTCTGGATCGTCAGCAGGAGTTCCAGGTTTCCGGGGCGATACCCGGTCTCCTCTTCCAGCTCTCTGGCTGCCGCGATCATGGTAGGCTCTGAAGAACCGTTCAGTCCGCCTGCAGGGATCTCCAGGGTAAACCGGTCCAGTGCATTTCGGTATTGCTTCACCATCAGGATCCGGCCATCGGGCAGTACCGGCAGTGTTGCTGCCGCCCCTTTATGGGCCACAAAGTCCCACACTTCTGTTTCGCCGTTGGGTACCTGCACGGTATCCTGGTAATAATCTACGATCTTGCCCTTATGGACCAGCTTCCGGTCCAGTCTATGGTAGATCAGTTTTTCGTCATCCATTGCTATCCGGTAATCCTTCCCAGTTGTCGTTCTGTCAGCCTCTGGCCATCTTCAGGATGGCTGTAATGTCCTTACCGTCCAGTTTCTTAAAGCCGCCGATGGTACGGGTTCCTTCGAAGGTACATTTATAGGAAAGCTCTTCGATCTGCTTATCGGTCAGTTCATAGCCCAGCTCTTTAATGTTCGTGGGCATCTCCAGCTTCCGGTACAGTTTTTCCATGGATTCGATGCCCTGGATCGCTGTCGCAACATCATCTCCCAGTACGCTGATGCCGAAAACTTCTCTTGCAAACTTGGCAAAACGTGCCGGATTTTCCGGCATAACATAACGCGCCCAGCTTCCCCAGATGGCTGCCAGACCTGCACCGTGGGTACAGTCAAACATTCCGCCCAGTTCGTGCTCCATCTGATGGCATGCCCAGTCTCCGTTGGCGATGTTTCCGCATCCGGTCAGACCGTTATGGGATAAGGAGCTGGCCCACATCACTTCTGCACGGGCATTGTAATTATCCGGCTCCTTCATCAGGATCTTTGCATTTCTGGCCACGGTCTTGATCAGTCCGGTTGCAACGGCATCGGACATTTCCATGGATTCTCCTTCGGTAAAGAAACGCTCCATGGTATGCATCATGATATCCACACAGCCGCTTGCGGTCTGATAAGGCGGCAGGGAATAGGTCAGTTCCGGATTGCAAACCGCAAACTTACAACGACAGGCATTGTTGTTGCAGCCTCTCTTAAGCCATCCGTCCTCATTGGTAATAACGGAAGAATCGCTCATCTCACTGCCGGCTGCGGCAATGGTAAGAACAGCGCCTACGGGAGCGCAGGCCTTGGGAACTGCTTTCTTTGCATAAAAATCCCACACGTCTCCGTCATAGCAAAGGCCATATCCGATGGCCTTACAGGAATCGATGACGCTTCCGCCGCCGACTGCCAGCAAGAAGTCCACCCCTTCCTTTTTGCACAGGTCAATGCCCTCCTTTACCTTGGAAAGCCTGGGATTGGGTACTACGCCTCCCAGCTCGGTAAAGGGAATGTTTTCCTTCTTCAGTACATCCCGTACTCTTCCTAAAAGGCCGGAACGTTCGGCGCTGGATCCGCCGTAATGCAATAAAACTTTGGTCGCTCCAAATTCATGCAGCAGTTCTCCCAAATGGGATTCTGCGTCTTTTCCGAATACAACCTTGGTGGGTGCATAATAGGTAAATGAATTCATTTAAGCTCCTCCGTGAAAGATCAGGTTTCTTTCCCAAAGCTTACCGCTTTTTTGTCGAAAAAACAAGCACCCCGGAGCGTTGCTCCGAGGTGCCCGTATATGTTGTGAATAGCTTCCGAATACTTATGTTGTGAATATCGTTTCGAAGATTACTGTAACTTAGAAGTCATACCGTTCTGATAAGCTTCCAGTCTCTCTTCTGCGATCTCAGCATAACCTGCATCAGCATATTCCTGTGCATACTGATCATACAGTGCATCGAATTCAGCAGGATCACACATGGTCAGGTTATCTCTGTAAACGGTGTACTTCTCAGCAAGAGTTGCGGAGTACTCACCAACTGCTTCGATATCTACAGCGAACATACAATCATGTACAGCGTAACCAGCTTCAGCGATCTCAACCTGTGCATAGTAGTTCTTTACGATATCCTCTTCGAATTCCTGCGGAAGATCGTGAGGAGTATTTGCATGGATGATATCTTCGATGGTACCTGCATTTCTTGCTTCTACTACGATACACCAGTAGTCCTTGCTGTTGTTGAAGCCCTGCTTGTACTCACCATCGTAATCAGCAGTTGCAACGGGAAGTCCGTTCTCGCCCATGGTGTAGTTCTCGCCTTCAATACCCCACTGGAATGTGAAGAGGTTCTCTTCCTGAGATAACCACTCCATGTACATCCAAGCTGCCTTGATCTCATCTTCTGTTGCGGAAGAGGAGAAGGAAACCATCATACCGAAGGGATTGTTTGCACGGAATGCAGGGGTGGTGCCGCCGTCCTTATCTACTACGTTCTGGGAAACAGCTACAGCCAGCTTTCCGTCAGGGTTGTTCTCATAGAAACCGGTCAGGAAGTCCATGGAACCGGAAATGTAACCGGACCACTGGAAGGACTTGCCATTAACGAAGTTGGACTTTGCAGTCTCAGCATCGATGGTGTAGTACTCAGGATCGATCAGACCTAAGTTGTACTTCTCGTTCTCTCTCTGGATCAGCTTCTTGTTTGCAGGATTGCCAAGTGCTACTACGTTGTAGTCGCCGTATACAGCCCAGTCTTCCTCATCGAAAGGAAACTCTCTGTAAGCGTAGTTCTGGTCAACACCGGCACCGGATACCATGGATCCGCCCAGAGGGTACTCGGAAAGGCCTGCTTCCTTGATCTTTAACAGCATATCTTTCTGGTCAGCCCAGGTTGCAGGATAAGAATCGTAGCCAACCTGCTCAGCCCAGTCTGTACGATAGAAAGTAACGAAGGTGTAGTTTGTGTCGGAGTAAGGTCTCTCAGCCAGGCAGAAGTAGGTCTCGCCGTTTAATTCGGAGTACTTCAGAAGGCCAAGTTCTTCCATTCTTGCATAGTAAGTAGGAGCAACCTTAGCAAACTCGTTCATGTCAAAGGTGGTCAGATAACCATCGGTAACCCACTTTGCCTGCTTCGGGAAGTCATACTCCATCAGGATGGTAGGAAGATCATCTGCAGCTGCAAGCAGTGCATAATCAGTTAAAACATCGGAACGGGTGATACCAACGTACTCAACGTTGATGTTGTACTTGTCACCGAAATTCTCCTGGATCCACTTGGTCCAGTAGTTGTTGGATACATCCGGAACACCTTCAGCACCTCTGTCGTATACAGGAACCTTTAATGTTACGGTCTCAGCGAAAGGCTCCCAACCTTCCATGCCTGCTACTTCGTCAGCAGCAGCTTCTGCTGTGGTTTCTGCAGCAGTTGTATCGGTACTGGTTGCAGATTCCGTTGTTGTAGCAGCGGAAGTATCAGCGGGTGCTGCTTCCTGGGTGCTGCCACAGCCTGCCAGTGTGCCCATTGCCATAGCGCCAACCATTGCCAGAGCAAGGACTTTCTGTAAAGCATTCTTTTTCATCGTATTCCTCCTTGTAAGAATAACTTAAAATGAATATAGTTTTTTGCCCCAAAAGGGGATAACTACCGTCTTAAAAAGGGCTCAGCCCTTTACTGCTCCGATCATGGTTCCCTTTACGAAATACTTCTGCAGGAACGGATAAATACAGATGATCGGAATGGTTACGAACATGATGCAGGCAGCCTGCAATACTTCCGGCGTAGAAGTAACCGCACTGGCTTCGGAAAGCGTAGCGGACTGTGCTTCTGCCGCAGATGATACCAGCTGGGATAATTTGTACTGGATCATCTTGTATACTTCGGAACGGATGTAGTATTTGTTATCCGCATAAGCATTCCAGCGTCCTACTGCATAGAACAGGGACAGCGTAGCCAGGATCGGCTTGGAAAGCGGAAGGACGATCTTAAACAGTACCTGGAAATTGGATGCACCGTCCAGGAATGCGGATTCCTCCAAACTATCCGGGATGCTGCTCTGGAAGAAAGTCTTCATGATCAGCATGTTATACGGAGAATAGATCAGAGGCAGTACCAGTACCCACATGGTATCCAGCAGATGCAGATTCTTGTATAACAGGTAGGTCGGGATCAGACCTGCTCCGAAGTACATGGGGAACATCAAAAGGAAGGTAAAGAAATATCTTCCCTTCAGTCGCTTCTTGGAAAGAGGGTATGCCGCACAAGTACAAACGATCATACCAAGTAAGGTAAACAAAAGTGTCACGCCCACGCTGTAGATCATGGAACGAACCATGGAACCGTCACTGAAGATGGATGCATACGCATCAAAGGTGATCTGTTTTGGCCAGAAGAAAATCTTCTTGGCCATGACCATGGAATTACTGGATATGGATTTTGCAGCCAGATGCAGGAAAGGCAGTACGCAGGTTGCGCACAGCAGCACGATGATGAGCATCATGACCGCATCGCTGATGCGGAATTTATTGATCGCTCTGCTACCGTCGGCAGAGGTCACTTCTTCAACATTTTTCTTATTCTTAGCCATGTTCATTGTCCTTTGAGTATTTCAGATTCTCTGGGTCGGATGAAGCCTGTTATAACAAGCCGTCCTCACCAAGCTTCTTGGCAAAACGGTCCGCTGCGATAACAAGGATCAGTCCCACGATGGACTGGAATAAGCCGACCACGGTTGCTTCGGAGAACTTCGCTCCCGCAAGACCCTTTTCATAGATGTATACCGCCAGCTGATACTGGAAGTCGCGAACCTGCGAATTATAGAAGGAATCCAGACGTTCGTAGTTACTTCCCATGATACGTCCCAGGTTCATGATCAGCAGGGTAACAACCGTACTTTTGATGCCGGGTAATGTAATATGGCGCATTCTCTGCCAGCGGTTAGCACCGTCGATCATGGCTGCTTCATACAGCTCTCCGCTGATACCGGTGATCGCTGCCAGGTAAATGATGGTTCCCCATCCCATACCCTGCCATACACCGATGAGCAGGTAGGTTACCGCCCAGTGGAATTTCTCTGTCAGGAAGGGAATACCCTGATCGATCAGCCCCATGTTCTGCAGGGCAATGTTCACCAGACCGGAAGTCGGACGGAACATGGTGTAGGCCACGCTACCGATGATGACCCAGGAAAGGAAGTGGGGCAGATACAGGATCGTCTGCGTTACTTTCTTAAACCGGGGATACCGCAGCTCATTGAGCATCAGCGCCAGAATAATGGGCATCGGGAAGCCGACCAGCAGATCCATGAAGTTAAATACCAGGGAACTGATCAGCGCATTCCGGAAATCCTTATCGGCAAATACCTTCAGGATAATGTCCATTCCCACGAACTTACTTCCGTCCCAGCCCTTCGCCGGTTTGTAATTGTAGAAGATCATCCGTAATCCGGGATAGGATGCGTAATTGAAGATAAATACCATTGCCAGGGGAAACAGCAGCATCAGATATAACTGCCAGTCTCTCTTGAAGCCGCTTGCAACCGATCTGCGTTTGGTAACCGGTGCAGGACTTGTACTCTGCTTATTCTTTGCCATGTGCCAAACTCCATTCTTAGAACAAAAAAATGCACAACCGCCTTCCTGAGAAGGCCACACATTTTGTTAATTTCTTATAGCTACATCCTAAAATAATTCAGACTCCTTATCTCTTCATTTACTTAAAAATGCTTTGCATAAACGACCATTTAAAAAGGCAACAGCTCAGCAGTTTGTGAGTTATTGCCATTTTTAAGTAAGCGATTTTAGTAAAAACACTCAAACGCAAAATTTCTGCGTTTATTCTTCTTCGGGTTCCGCCAGATTCTGTGCCTGCATCCAGCCGGAATACTGTAAAATAGAGGTTTTGTCGCTCAGGAGCATCCGGTGTCTCCAGCTGGTAGGCTGGGTTCCCATGATGGTGGCAAAATGCCGGTTAAAGCTGGAAACCGAACGAAATCCCACTTTTTCCGAAATCTCCAGGATGGAATCCTCGCTGGTACGCAGCAGCGTACAAGCCTGCAAAATGCGGGTTGTGTTGAGATAATCCAGCGGGCTGGTATTCATGATCTCGTGGAATACCCGGCGGAAATGGGTTTCGCTCAGGTGGCAGCGATTCGCCAGATCTTCCATGGGAAAGTTCTCCATGTACCGTTCCTGAATGTAGTCCAGAGCAGGGCTGATCACCAGGGCATTTTCCGGTGCATGGGCCTGGGAATCGCTGTCTTCCTTGCTGTAGATCCGCATGAATTCCATAAACAGACTGAGGAACAGTCCTTTAACCGCAAACTGGTAATTCATCTTCTTTTCCGTCATTTCCCGAATGATCTGGCACACCATGAAGTGGATCTCCGGATACTCTTCCCTGCTCATGATAAACCGGAAATCATCGCACATATCCCGAAAGATCCGGGCATTGGGATACGACGGTTCAAACATGTTTCGCAAAAGGTCCCCGGGAGACACAAACAGATAGGACCACAAGCTGGCGGTCCCTTTTGCCGAATAAGTGGTATGGGGCACGTTTCTGGAAACAAAGGTTACATCCCCTGCCTGAAAGGATTGCTTTGTATCCGCAAACTCCATAAATCCGCTGTCCGTATGGCAGATCCCGATCTCAAGACAATTGTGGAAATGCAGCTTATCGCTCTTTACATCGGAAATATGCCACCTGTCTCCGGTTAGAAGAAGCACCGGAAACTCCAGCGGAAGCTCATAATTTCTGTATTCAATAACGGTCTTTTTCGGTTTCGACATGATCTCTTCCTTAATGTAAGTGTACAAAATTAACAAAAGTGCACAATGAAACCCCTTTCAGGTTTCGCTATCATCCTATCATAAATAATTGATTTTGCATAGTTTTCGAAGTTAGTTGCATAGACTTTTCGACCCTATGATTCCTATAATTTAAGCAAACCATCTCTAATGATGCATGCTTATGCCTATTAAAGGAGCCTGAAATGAAACTGGAATACGATAAAAAGCAAGTAGAACAGGCCATCGACAAGATCGTAGAACGCACCATGCGTATGGATCTGACCTGGGATTGGCCCGCAGGAGTGGCCTATTACGGTATTTGTGAAGCCTATGAAGTAACCGGCAAGCAGGAATACCTGGATGCCTTAAAGGCCCGCGTGGATGAATATATCGATCTGGGTCTCCCCTCCTGGACCGTCAATACCTGTGCCATGGGTCACGCCATGCTGACTCTGTATGAGCATACAGGAGACGAAACCTATCTGGATATCGCCAAGAGCAAACTGGACTATTTACAGACCAAGGCTCTTCGCTTCGGGGACCACGTTCTCCAGCATACCGTTTCCGTAAACAATGACTTTCCGGAACAGGCCTGGGCAGACACCCTGTTTATGGCCGCATTTTTCATGCTCCGTGCAGGCGTTCTCTTAAAAGACGAGAAGCTGATCGATGATGCGTTAAACCAATATTACTGGCACATCAAATATCTGCAGGATCCTGCAACCGGCTTCTACTATCACGGCTATAACAACATCACCAAAGATCACATGTCCGGCTTCTACTGGGGCAGAGCCAATGCCTGGGCTGCCTATACCATGTCGGAAGTAGGCAAGCGTCTTCCGGAATGCTATCTGTATCCCAAGTTCCTGGATATCGTAGGATCTCTCAACGAACAGCTGGCATCCTTAAAACTGGTGCAGACTGAGAACGGCTTATGGCGTACCATTCTGGACGATCCGGAATCCTATGAAGAGATCTCCGCTTCCTGCGGTATCGCAGCAGCCATGGTCAATAAGGGAAATCCCTTGCATATCAAGTACATCAACAAGTCCGTAAAGGGTGTTCTGGAAAACATTTCCGACGACGGACGGGTATTAAATGTTTCCGGCGGTACCGCTGTTATGAAGGACAGAGACGGCTATCGCGGTATCTCCAGAGACTGGATCCAGGGTTGGGGACAGGGTCTTGCCCTTGCTTTCCTCTCCGGCATCCTGAATTACGATAAGAATCGCAGCGACGGCGCATTATAAGTTCCTGCCGTTCCTGCTTTACAATATGGTGCAAAGAAGAATGATCTCATTCCTTCTTCCTTGCCACAGGGGGATGAAAAAGAATTGGACAATATGGAAACTACAAACAAGAAAGGCGGATTTACCCTTCCCGGCGAATCCGGCTACGAAAAATTAACACTGGAAATGGCAGAAAAATGGGGCGCAGACGTGATCCGCGACAGCGACGGTACCGTCCTTTCCGACGACATTTTAAACGCCGGCTATGACATCTACTCCACCATCTGCATCATCCGGGATCACAATGAATGGGCACGAAACAACCTGGATAAACTGCAGCAGACCTTTCTGGTGACCCAGCCCAAAGTGGCAACCGAGGAGTCTCTCACCTTCCATCTGATGGATGACTTTTATCCCGATCAGTTCCGGGTGAATGCCTCTTCTGCTTCCCAGAAATACTGGCAGGTGTATGACCGCACCTCCGGTACGGAAGTCAATCCCCGTTTCTGGGCCTACGATGCAGAATCCGGCAATCTGACCGTGTCCCATTTTATTCCCTGGCATCGTTATACCGTCAGCTTCCTGGCATATCGTATCTGGGAAGAGATCTCCATGTATAACCACACCACCAACAACTGGGACAAAGAACATCTCATGCAGATCGACCCGGTTTATCCCGAGACTCAGGAATATCTGAAGCAGTGGCTGACCACCTGGTGTGAGGAGCATCCTGCCACCAATGTGGTCCGTTTCACCTCCATGTTTTACAACTTCGTATGGATCTGGGGAAGCGATCCTCGCAATCATCAGCTCTTCTCCGACTGGGGTTCCTACGATTTCACCGTCAGCCCCAGAATGCTGGATAACTTTGCGGAAACCTACGGCTACCGCTTAACCGCCGAAGATTTCATCAACAAGGGAGATCTGCATGTAACCCACATGCCTCCCACCAAGACCCAGCTGGATTATATGGATTTTATCAACCAGTTCGTTGTCCGTTTCGGAAAGGAACTGGTAAGCATCGTTCACAAGTACGGAAAGAAAGCCTACGTCTTCTATGACGATAGCTGGATCGGCGTAGAGCCTAACGGCAAGCGTTTTACCGAGTTTGGTTTTGACGGCCTGATCAAATGCGTCTTCTCCGGTTATGAAGCCAGACTTTGTGCCAATGCAAAGGTCGATACCCATGAGCTTCGCTTACACCCCTACCTGTTCCCGGTAGGACTTGGTGGGCTTCCCACCTTCTCTGCCGGTGGCAATCCCACGCTGGATGCCAAGCAGTATTGGAATCATGTGCGCAGAGCCCTTCTTCGTGCCAAGATCGACCGCATCGGCCTGGGAGGATACCTTCACCTGGTGGAGGGCTATCCGGACTTTTGTAATTACATTGCGGATATCGCAGATGAGTTCCGCACCATCCGCTCCCTCCATGAGGCCGGTGGCCCTACAGTGCTCCCCATCAAGGTGGCTGTACTGCATGCCTGGGGTTCTCTTCGTGCCTGGACACTGAGCGGACATTTCCACGAAACCTACATGCACGACCTGATCCATATCAACGAAGCTCTCTCCGGTTTCCCCGTAGAAGTGTCCTTCCTTGACTTTAACGATGTGATCAAACAGGATCTGTCTGCATACCAGGTGATCATCAATGCCGGTCAGGCTTCCACTGCATGGAGCGGCGGTGACAGGTGGAACAACCACGATGTGGAAGAAGCCATCACCCGCTTTGTTTACAACGGAGGCGTTTTCCTGGGTGTAAACGAGCCCTCCGCCACTTCCGAAGGCGATACCGTCTTTAAGATGGCCTCTGTTTTAGGTGTGGATGAAGATACCGCTGCCAGAGTATGCCACGGCAAATGGGAATTTACCGAGACCAGGATCCCGAATCTCATGCCGGAAGGATGCTATATCAAGAAAAAGGCATCTGTTCACTTAACAGATGGTAAGGCCCAGGTTCTTGCCAGCGAGAACGGAACCCCCACCTTTACCATTCATGACTTTGGCAAAGGAAAGGGCGTGTACCTCTCCTCTTTCGAGACCACATTGGAAAACAACCGCCTGTTATTAAATCTCCTGTTATCCTTAACAGGCAACACGAACAGCGATTTCATCACAGATAACCCTGCTACGGAATGTGCTTATTTCCCTTCCAAAAAGCAGCTGATCGTGATCAACAATTCCAATCTCATACAAAGTACCAACATCCGTACACCGCTGGGCACAAAGGCCTTCAAGGACCTTCCTGCCTACAGCACTCTCATCACCACATTGGAGTGATGAACTTCTGACTTATGTGAGTCAATACGTACGTTTTGACTTTTTTCATAAGTACCCCTTTGTACGAAGGACAGATCTCCCCGGATCTGTCCTTTTTCGTTTATCATCTGTTTTGTCCGATCCCTCTCTTTGATCCGATCTGCCCTTTTGATCCGGCCCGTCTTTTTTAATCCATAGCGGCTTTTTTGATCCAGCCCGTCTTTTTTTGATCCGCCCCGTCTTATTTGTTCTGGCCCATCTTAAGTTTCGCATATGAAAAAGAGGATGGACATATCTGTCCATCCTCTGTGGTTTTATTGCTCTCTAATTGGATTAAATTACTTAGCGTAATCGGTTACGCGGGATTCTCTGATCAGATTTACCTTGATCTGTCCGGGATATTCCATAGAAGCTTCGATCTGCTTGGAAATATCACGAGCTAACAGAACCATATCTGTATCAGTTACCTGCTCGGGAACTACCATTACACGAATCTCTCTACCTGCCTGAATAGCAAAAGATTTTTCTACACCCTTAAAATTGTTTGCGATATCTTCAAGTTCTTTAAGTCTGGTTGTATAAGTTTCCAGAGTCTCTCTTCTCGCGCCGGGTCTTGCTGCGGAAATCGCATCAGCAGCCTGTACCAGACATGCGATCAGGGAAGTAGGTTCCACATCACCATGATGTGCCTCTACTGCGTTGATAACTACCTGAGATTCCTTATACTTTCTACAGATCTCAACGCCCAACTGGATATGGGAGCCTTCCATCTCATGGTCAACTGCTTTACCAATATCGTGGAGCAGTCCGGCTCTCTTCGCAACGCGTACATCGAGACCAAGTTCAGAAGCCATAATGCCGGTCAGCTGTGCCACTTCCACAGAATGTCTCAGTACATTCTGACCATAGCTGGTTCTGAATTTCATTCGTCCAAGAAGTTTGATCACTTCAGGATGGAGGCCATGTACACCACACTCCAGTGCAGCGGCTTCGCCTTCTTCCTTAATCTGCTCATTGACTTCCTTCTGAGCTTTCTCTACCATCTCTTCGATTCTGGCCGGATGGATACGTCCATCTACGATCAGTTTCTCCAGAGCGATACGAGCAACTTCTCTTCGGATCGGATCAAATCCGGAAAGAACAACTGCTTCCGGTGTGTCATCAATGATCAGATCAACACCGGTCATGGTCTCCAGGGTACGGATATTACGTCCCTCACGACCAATGATTCTTCCCTTCATCTCATCGTTGGGCAGCTGTACTACAGAGATGGTAGCTTCCGCTACATGATCTGCGGCACATTTCTGAATGGCGTTTACAATGTATTCCTTCGCCTTCTTTTCTGCCTCTTCTTTCGCCTGATTCTCCATTTCCTTGATCATCACGGCGGATTCATGTCTTACATCGTCTTCAACAATTTTCAGTAAATACTCTTTTGCCTGTTCGGAGGTTAATCCAGAGATTCGTTCCAGTTCCTGTAATCTTTGTTCATTCAGCTTCGCAATTTCTTCCTTCTGCCTGCTCATTGCCTCTTCTTTCTTGGCAAGCTGAGCCTCCTTCTGCTCGATGGAGTTGGCCTTCTTATCAATGTTCTCTTCCTTCTGCTGAATACGATTCTCTCTACGCTGTACCTCTGCACGAAGTTCCTTAACCTCCTTGTCCGTCTCTTTCTTGATCCGGATGGATTCTTCCTTCGCAGCAAGTGCAGCCTCACGTTTCGTGCTATCAGCTTCCTTCAGAGCTTCATCGATAATCTCTCTGGCTTTGGTCTCTGCAGAACCAAGGGTCTGTGCCTCCACCTTCTTATGATGGTTTACGGCTACAATGGCGGAAACCGGAATTGCTACTACCAGAGCAACGACTACTGCTATGACTGTATAAAGCATATACAGGAGCACCTCCTTATTTAGTTTTCATTGTACTTTCTCTATTAAGAACGACCTACATAATCCAGAATATAGGCATTCAAATTAGCATACTACAACAGTTCAATTTTATACGTCTTTGAAACTTATGTCAAGGTTTCGCCTGTTTTGGCTGTACTTTTTGTACAAATATCCTCTTGTCTGACGTACCCTTTTTGGAAAATAATAAATGTGTTGCGTTAAGATCAGCTTATAAATGATATGAGGACTCATATTTTATGAAGAGAATCTTACTGGCCGGCTACGAAGAAAAGCTTTGTAACTATCAGAATGCTTTGTTTAACACCGGCTTGTCCTGTACGGTATCTTTGGATCCCAATGATGCCAAATACTACGACGCACTTCTGCTTCCCGGCGGAGGTGATATTCACCCCTGCAATTTCAAGCAGGAATTAAACGGTTCCAAAGACATTGATACCGCTTTGGATGCCATCCAGTTACAGTTACTGGATCGCTTTGTAAAAGACGGCAAACCCGTTTTTGGTATCTGCAGAGGGATCCAGGTGATCAACGTCTACTTCGGCGGTGATCTGATCCAGGATATCCCGGATGCTTCCAAGGAACGTCATACCTGGGAATTTGAAGATAAGATCCATGGAATAGAAGCTGTGAAAGGCTCCTACATCGAAGCCCTCTACGGTTCTTCTTTCCTGGCAAACAGTGCTCATCATCAGGCACTGGGGCGTTTGGGAGACGGCTTGGAAGTCTGTGCTTATTCGGCAGAGGATCATCTGATCGAAGCCGTTTGTCACCAGAGTCTTCCCATCGTGGGTGTACAATGGCATCCCGAGCGTTTAGCCTATGAAAATCGCCGTCCCAATGTAAGCGACGGCGCGATCATGTTCCAATATTTCAGTAATCTGATTCATAACAACGAAAAACTTGCCTGATCTTATCAGCGGAGAACCCTTTACGGAACAGCGAAGCCATGAGCTTTTGCTGTTCTTTTTTGTCCATTTCTTCCGGATCAAAGTGCTTCTTTTCCAGGAACCTGCGGATCTGCTCCGTCTCGTCCTGTACCGTTCCCTTATCCTCCAACCTCTCAAAGGCAGCCCGGGTAACTTCTTTGGAGATCCCCTTCTTCATGAGATCCTGTTCGATCCGGGTCCTGCTACGATGCTCCATGTTAAAGAATACATAATCTTCCGCAAATTGATCATCGTCCACATAGTGAAAGGATTTCAGATATTCGATGGCTTCATCGATGGCAGCCTGAGGATACAGCCCTTCCCGCATTTTGTCCCGCAGCTGTTTCTCGGTGTAGCTCTTCGTTTTCAGGAGATTCATGCAGCGAAGCTTGGCCCGTTTGGGAAGCACCTTCTCCAGGATCTCCCTGTAAGCCTCCGGTGAGATCTCCTCCCCTTCCCGCAGGGAAAAGCTGCGGAGTTCTCCCCTATATAGGACAAATGCCGCCTCTCCGTCCAGAAAGACCTGATAACGGCCTTTCCGGAATTCTTTTATCTCTGTAACGATCATCTTGTAACCGCCGTTTAATCCTCTTCTTTGGCTTTTCTGGAGGCCTTCTTAGCCGGTGCGTCATCTTCTGCCTCTGCATCTTCCAGAAGCTCTCCTACACCGTAATGCTCCTTTACCTTGGTCGCGATCTCATCGCAAATGTCCGGATGCTCTTCCAGATAAAGCTTGGCATTCTCCCGACCCTGTCCGATCTTCTCTCCGTTGTAGGCATACCATGCACCGCTCTTATTAACGATGTCTACGTTGGAAGCCAGATCCAGAACATCGCCGGAGAAGGAAATACCCTTACCGAACATGATATCAAATTCTGCCTCCTTAAAGGGAGGAGCCACCTTATTCTTAACCACTCTGACGCGGGTACGGTTACCGATGACTTCGCCGGCCTGCTTCAGGGTATCGATCTTACGAACGTCCAAACGTACGGAGGCATAGAACTTCAGTGCTCTACCACCGGTCGTTGTCTCGGGGTTACCAAACATAACACCGATCTTCTCACGCAGCTGGTTAATGAAAACAACCGTACAGTTGGTCTTGCTGATGATGGCCGTTAACTTACGCAGGGCCTGGGACATCAGACGAGCCTGCAGACCCACATGGGAATCGCCCATATCACCTTCAATCTCCTGCTTGGGAACCAGAGCGGCAACAGAGTCCACTACTACGATCTCCAGCGCACCGGAACGAACCAGGGTCTCTGCGATCTCCAGGGCCTGCTCTCCGTTATCCGGCTGGGAAATATACAGGTTATCAATATCTACGCCGATGTTCTTAGCATATACAGGATCCAGTGCATGCTCTGCATCAATGAAGCCCGCAATACCGCCTCTCTTCTGAACCTCTGCGATCATGTGCAGGGTAACGGTGGTCTTACCGGAAGATTCCGGTCCGTATATTTCTACGATCCTGCCCTTCGGGATGCCGCCAAGACCAAGGGCCAGGTCCAGACTTAGAGAACCGGTGGGAATGGTCTTGATATCCATCTGTGCGGCGGGATCGCCTAACTTCATAACAGCGCCCTTACCATAAGCCTTTTCAATCTGGGCTAAGGCCGCTTCCAATGCTTTTTGCTTTTCTTCGTTTGCCATAAATACGATCTCCTTTGCATTAAGAACGTCTGTTCGTTTTTAATCATAAAGCAAACAATCGTTCCTGTCAATTGAATTGTTACTGTTTTTTGTGAAACTAGCTGTGAAACTGGGTTTTAACTGCTACGATCCGCTGGTTCCCATCATTATCGAAAGAGGTGAAACAATGATGATCCATGGACTGATATCAGATTAACCGAAGATGAGTCCCATAAAACGGACTCAGAGAGAATGATGGCGAAAATACGCCGGAAATGTTCCCGGAAATGTTCCGTTCGGACCGGTCAATCACGGAACCTTTCCCGATGGTTTTAGAAGCCATCCAAGTGAGAATGTTACCATAGTACCATCCCCCTGTAAAGTGTTTTTTCATCAATTTATTAATCCGAACTCCCAAGAATACCTGAAGCGCAAATCCAGCCCGCTGAGGCACAATCCCACGCCCTGCAAGCAGCGGATCGATGCTTGCAGGGATGGGAATGTACCATGCACTCGCGGATCAAAAAAGCCTCCGGGACGCCAAACCGCAGCGCACCCGAAGGCTCATACTCTTTCTATGTAGTTCCCGAAGCCTCAGCTTCCGAAGATCTCCTTGCTGTAGTATTCCAGGATGGATTCCCGCATCAGGTTTAAGCCTGCAGCAACAGAAGCTTCCCGCACCTTGGCACGGTTCCCCGTAAAGGTAAACTCTCTTGTGGTCGTCTTCCCGCAAACACTGCAGGATATATAGATCAGTCCGACGGGCTTCTTATCGGTTCCGCCGTCGGGACCCGCAATGCCGGTGACGGATACCGCCACATCGGCTTTGGTCAGGGCTGCCAGGCCCTTTGCCATCTCTTCTGCCGTCTCTTTGCTCACTGCACCGTGCTTTTCCAGGGTCTTCTTCTTGACGCCCAGCAGGCGGTGCTTGGATTTGTTGGAATAGGTGATGAGGCCGTTCTTAAATACATCGGATACGCCGGCCACATTGATCAGACGCCCAGCCAGGAGTCCGCCGGTGCAGGATTCTGCCGTTGCCACCGTCAGTTTGTTGGCAAGAAGCAGATCCACTACCGCCTTTTCCAGTGTGGTATCGTTTTCCGTGGAATAGATATGGTTTCCGAAGCGTTCCTTCAGCTCCTTGACCATGGGCTTGACCAGCTGCTTGGCAGCCTTCTCGTCTTCTGCCTTGGCGGTTACACGCAGGTGCACTTCTCCGGTCTTGGCATAGGTAGCGATGGTGGGATTGGTCTGTCCCTCAATAAGATCTGCGATCTGCTCTGCTACCGCGGATTCTCCCACACCGCACAGCTTCACCATCTTGGAATAGATGGTTCCGGGTACCAGGTTCTGAAGATAGGGCTTTACCTTCTCTTCAAACATGGGAACCAGCTCGTTGGGCGGTCCGGGCAGAAGGATCAAATGCTTTCCGTTTGCTTCCAGGATCAGTCCGGGGGCTGTACCGTTGGGATTTTCCAATACTACGGCGCCTTCCGGTACCAGAGCCTGCTTAAAGTTGTTGGATGCAGGCGTGATCCCCTTCCGATTAAAAAAGTCCAGAATGGATGTCTTCACGGCTTCATCCATGTAGAGCTGCTTGCCCAGCACCTCTGCACAGGTTTCCTTGGTGAGATCATCGGGTGTGGGGCCAAGACCTCCGCCGATCAAAAGCACATCCGCCCGCTCCAGAGCGGTACGAAGGATGCCCATGATCCGTTCCCGGTTATCTCCCACCACATCCTGATAATAGCAGTTGATGCCCAGTAAGGCACACTGCTCGGACAGATAGGCTGCATTGGTATTAACAATATTTCCTAATAAAATTTCGGTGCCGACGCTGATAATCTCCGCTACCATGAGACCTCCTGAGATCTGCTGTGATTTTCTGTAAATCCTTTTGATTTCCTGTTGGTTCCTGTTATTTTCGGTGAATCCCCGTATTTATTTGGTTCCCTTCATGACATCCCTGTTCTTTACCAGGTAGTCGATCAGGGAAATAATGGTCAGTGCCAGTGCGATCCACATGATCACTGCGGTCAGGATGGAAAGCTGGGGGATATCGGCCAGCATCAGGATCACCATGACCATCTGGAAGGTGGTCTTAAACTTGCCCCAGTAGCTGGCGGCAATGACTCTTCCGTTATCGGCAGCGATCAGACGGAAACCACTGATGGTAAATTCTCTGGCAATGATCACCACCACGATCCAGGAAGGGATCCGTCCCAGCTCGATGAGACAGATCATGGCAGAGCAAACCAGAAGCTTATCTGCCAAGGGATCCATAAATTTGCCAAAGTCGGTTACCAGATTGTATTTACGGGCGATCTTGCCGTCCAGAAGGTCGGTCAGAGATGCCACAATAAAGATCACCAGAGCTACCCACTTGAGAACCGGGTAGGTATTCTCCAGCAATACGGCTACTACAAAGAAAGGAATTAAAATAACGCGAAATATAGTGAGTTTGTTGGGTAAATTCATAATGCCTCCGTTTACTGCTCCGTTACCTCACCGTAGAGATCATACTCTCTGGCTTCGGTAATGGTCACATATTCAATCTCTCCGGTCATATATTCCCGGGTTGCTTCCTCCGGTCTGGGTTCAAAGAAGACGAATCCGTCCACTTCCGGTGCATCCATGTAGGTTCGGCCCACAAAGGTGCCTTCTTCCGGAAGGGATCCTTCCACCAGAACTTCGAAGGTTTTGCCAACCCGCTCGCCGGCCTTTTCAAAAGCGATCTCCTGCTGCAGCTCCATGAGTTCGTCTCTGCGGCTTTCCTTCACTTCTTCGGGGATCTGATCCGGCATCTCGGCTGCCGGTGTTCCCTCTTCCGCCGAGTAAGTAAATACCCCAAGGCGGTCAAACTCCATCTCGTTTACAAAACGGTAGAGTTCTTCAAAGTCTTCCTGGGTCTCTCCGGGGAAACCGGAGATCAGGGTCGTACGCAGGCAGATATCGGGAATACGGCTTCTGAGCTTTCCGATGATTTCCCGCAGATCCTGCTGATTGGTCCTTCTTCCCATGCGGCGCAGGATCTCATCGGATGCATGCTGAATGGGAAGGTCCAGATAGTGACAGACCTTCGGCTCTGTTGCGATGGTCTCGATCAGATCGTCGTAGATCTCTTCGGGATAACAGTACAGCACGCGGATCCACTTGATCCCCGGGATCTTCGCCAGTTCCAGTAAAAGCTTATGCAGAGATTTCTCACCGTACAGGTCCACACCGTAGAGCGTGGTCTCCTGGGCCACCAGGATCAGTTCCTTTACCCCCTGCTCCGCCAGAGTATTTGCTTCTGCCAGAAGACTTTCCATGGGAATGCTGCGAAAAGACCCTCTTACGTAGGGAATGATGCAATAGGTGCAGCGCTTGTTGCAGCCTTCTGCGATCTTCATATAGGCATAGTGGCCACCGGTGGTCACATACCGTTTTTTACCAAAAACGGGAACTGCATTGCAGTCCCCGACATAGTTTCCAGTTTCGCCCTGCAGTGCCTGATCCAGTGCTTCCACGATCCGGTCGATGTTCATGGTGCCGATGATGGCATCCACCTCCGGGATCTCCTTGCGGATCTCTTCCTGATAACGCTGTGCCAGACAACCGCCCACAACAATGGCCTTCAGCTGTCCGCTTTTCTTACGCTGTGCCATGTCCAGGATATTCTGAATGCTCTCCTCCTTGGCATCTCCAATGAAGCAGCAACTGTTGATCACAACTGCCTGTGCTTCCTCGATGTCATCGGTGAGCTCTATCCCGTGTTCCACCAGCTGCCCCAGCATCATCTCGGAATCCACCAGATTTTTATCACAACCCAGCGAAATAAAATACAGCTTCACGAAGCTTACTGCTCCTCACTTTCATCATCAGCAATGATCTTTAAAAGGCCCTGGTTCAACTCTTCTACTGCTACAGACAGGGGCTTCTTGCCGGCTGCCTTCTCGATCATGGGCTCGTCTCCTGCGATCAACTGACGGGCTCTGCGGGCAGTCGCCATAACGATGGAATAACGGCTGTTGACCACGGGTGCTTCGCCGGGTTCAACCTCGCTGTTAACAACTTTCATAAGGTCTGTGTAATTCGGGTGTAACATGTATTTATTCTCCTTTCATCAGAACAGCCAGCTCGTCTGCGAGCCGGGAAATGAACTCTTTATGATAGTAGGGACGTGCCTGTGCGCTGGAAATAATGGAATGCAGCTGCACAACGCATCGGTCCAGATCATCATTCACCACAATGTAATCGTACTTCTGGATCTCCCGGATCTCTTCGGTAGCACGGGACAGTCTTCTGTGAATCACTTCCGGTGTCTCCGTTCCTCTTCCGATCAGCCGCTTTTCCAGTTCGGGAATGCTGGGCGGCAGTACATAGATCAGAATGCTGTCGGGAAATCTCTCCTTTACCTTGAGCGCTCCCTGTACCTCGATCTCCAGGATCACGTTCTTGCCTTCTTCCAGTTTCTGCTCCACGTAATCTCTGGGGGTACCGTAGTAGTTATCGCAATAACAGGCGTGCTCGATGAGACCGCCCTCTTCGATCTTCTTTTCAAATTCTTCTTTTGTTACGAAAAAATATTCTCTTCCATGCTCCTCACCGGGTCTGGGCGACCGGGTGGTCATGGAAACGGATAACGCATAGGTATCATAGTCCGATAACAGGCGCTTCATCAGCGTACCTTTACCGGTTCCGGCGAATCCGGAAACGACGATCAGAACTCCCTTTTGCTTCATTCGCTTTTGCCTCCTGTTTCCTCCAGGGGTGCTACTCTGCCGGAGATGGTCTCCGGGAGTAATGCGCTCAGCACGATCTGGCTGTTCTCCATTACCAGCACCGATTTTGTCTTACGGCCCTGCGTGGCGTCGATGACGCTACCCTCTTCTCTGGCCCTTTGTACCAGCCTCTTAACAGGGGCGGAGTCGGGACTGACGATCGCTATGATCTTCTCCACATTGACAATGTTACCAAAACCGATATGGATCAGTTTGTTCATATCTGTATCAACCTCTTACTCGATGTTCTGGATCTGCTCTCTGACCTTTTCGATCTCAGTCTTCAAAGTAATGGCACGATTGGATACTTCCAGATCCGTGGTCTTGGATAAGATGGTATTGGACTCCCGGTTCATCTCCTGTGCGATGAAATCCAGCTTCCGTCCAACACTGCCACCTTCGGATAAGGTTTCTTCCGTTGCCTTGATATGGCTCTTTAAACGGACCAGTTCCTCATCGATGCAGACCTTATCCGCAAAGATGGTCACTTCGGTAAGAAGTCTTGCTTCGTCCACTTCCTTGTCTCCAAGGAGTACCTGCACCTTCTCCCGAAGCTTTTGCTGATACTGCTCGATAATAGCCGGACTTCTCTCGGTGATAAAGTCTACCACCTCCAGCATGCCGTCCAGTTTGGCGATGAGGTCGCTCTTTAAGCGCTCACCTTCCGCAATACGGGTCTTAACGAAGCTTTCTGCGGCACCGTCAATGACCTGCTGCAGTTCCTTCCACAGTTTATCTTCATCCAGGCCCTTATCCTCGGTTACAAAAACATCGGGATAACGGGATAAGGAGGAAACACGGATATCGTTTTCCAGCCCGAATTCTTCGGACATCATCTTCAGATACTTCAGATATTCTCCGGCCAGACGGCTGTTATACCGCAGGGTGCCGGTCTCTTCGTTCTGATCTTCAAAGGTGATAAATACATCCACCTTGCCGCGCTCCATGTATTTCTTCAGCTCGGTGCGGATGGAACTCTCAAACAGGTTGAGGATCTTGGGCATCTTCAGATTCACATCCAGATACCTGTGGTTTACGGATTTTAATTCTACGGTGTACTTACGGCCGTCAAATGTGCCTTCACTCCGGCCGAAACCGGTCATGCTCTTGATCATGAAGTTCCTTCTTTCCCGCACGCAGTCACACAAGCGCGCATTCCATTGTATTATAGATTAGTAGAACCCCGGCGTCAATCATGATACAATAATAGCCGAACATTTTACAGGAGATAAACAAAATGGCTTTTGACGGAATCACAGTGGCCGCAGTGGTAAAAGAATGCAACGATCTCTTAACCGGCGGCCGTGTCTATAAGATCGCACAACCGGAAAGCGACGCAGTGGAAATGGTGGTAAAACAGACTACGGGTACCTACCGCCTTCTGCTCTCCGCGGACGCTTCCCTTCCCCTCTGCTACCTGGCAGACGACCATACCCCTTCCCCCATGACAGCTCCCGGCTTTTGCATGCTGCTGCGAAAGCACCTGCAAAACGGACGGATCACAAACATCTCCCAGCCCGGATTAGAGCGTGTCATCCAGTTTGAGATCGAGCATTATGACGAAATGGGGGATCTGCGCCATAAGAAGCTGACTCTGGAGCTGATGGGCAAGCACAGTAACCTGATCCTGGTGGACGAAACGGATACCATCGTTGACTCCATCAAGCATATTTCCTCCTTTGTCAGCTCTGTTCGGGAGGTGCTTCCGGGAAAGCCCTATTTCATCCCGGAAACCACCGATAAATCCGACCCGCTTACGGTATCGGAAGAAGACTTTGTTTCCCGGATCTTCGGAAAGGCAACGCCGCTGTACAAAGCGATCTACGGATCCCTCACCGGTATCTCTCCCGTGATCGCACAGGAGCTTTGCTACGAGGCGGAGCTGGACGCAGACCGCAGCGCCCTCTCCTACCGGGAAAGCGAGATCCCCGGCGTGCAGCTACCGGATTTTGAAGAAAACGCAAGGCGCCTCTTTAGCGCTTTCGACCGTCTTCGGCAACGGATCCTGCATGGCTCCTTTACCTGCGCCATCTGCTATGAACAGATGGAAAAGGGCAAAAAGCCGGTGGAATTTGCTGCCGTTCCCCTGACCATGTACAAGGCAGAGGATCAGGTTTGTTTCGATAGCATCTCTGCCCTTCTTCGGACCTTCTATGCCCAGAAGAACGCCATCACCCGTATCCGCCAGAAAAGTGCGGATCTGCGTCACATCGTGCAGACAGCCCTGGAGCGGGACGTCAAAAAATACGATCTGCAGCTTAAGCAGATGGAAGATACAGCGAAACGGGATGATTACCGGATCTACGGGGAACTCCTTCATACCTACGGTTATCAGGCCAGCCCCGGCGCCAAGAGCCTGAAAGCCGTTAATTACTACACCGGCGAAGAAGTGACCATCCCCCTGGATCCCACCCTGACCCCTGCGGAAAACGCCAAGCGCTACTTTGATAAGTACGGCAAGATGAAGCGGACCTATGAAGCCCTCTCTTCTCTGACCCTGGAAGTCAAGGCAGAGATTGATCATTTAGAGTCCATCGCCACCGCTTTGGATATCGCAGAAAAGGAAGAAGACCTTACGGAGATCCGGGAAGAGCTGATCGCCTGCGGCTATATCCGCAGAAAAGGCGGTTCCAAGAAGGTCAAGATCACCAGTAAGCCCTATCACTACATCAGCCAGGACGGCTTCCATATCTATGTGGGAAAGAACAATTTCCAGAACGATGCCCTGACCTTTAAGCTGGCAACGGGAAATGACTGGTGGTTCCATGCAAAGAAGATCCCCGGCTCTCATGTGGTCTTAAAAACAGAGGGAAAGGAAGTCCCGGACCGGGCCTTTGAAGATGCCGCCAGACTGGCTGCCCACTATTCCAAAGCCAGTGCCATCGGCAAAGCGGAGATCGATTATCTCCAGAAAAAGAACGTGAAAAAGCCGGCAGGAGCAAAGCCCGGCTTCGTGGTGTATTACACCAATTATTCCATGGTCATGGACACGGATATCTCCATGCTGACCCTGGTAAATGACTGACCGAATCAAAAAAGCTGGCCCAAACGGCCAGCTTTTAATTGGCATGCTCAACGCTTCAGCATCTCTTCAAATTCCTTGGGCGGCATGGGTTTCTGGAACAGGAAGCCCTGTACCACATCGCAGCCAGCACCCTGAACCATCTTCAGCTGCTCGTCGGTCTCCACGCCTTCCGCGATGACCTGTACGTTCAGCTCCTTTAGCATTCGGACAATGTTGCGGATGATGATCTCCACCTTGCTCTCCCGATTGGTGATACGGATCATAAATGATCGGTCCAGCTTCACCACATTGAAATCCAGGTTCTCCAGCAGGCTTACTGCGGAGTAGCCGGTTCCGAAATCGTCCATGCTCACATGAACGCCCCGTTCATGCATGGCAGCAATAAATTTGTTCAGGATGGCCACATCGTCCATCTCGGTGGTCTCCGTGATCTCGATCTCGATGTATTTACCGTCAATATTGTTTTCATCCAGCACACTGAAAGTGATGTCGGCAATATCCGGATTGCGCAGATTCTGTCTGGAATAGTTGATGGAGATCCGCCCCGGATCCAGTCCCATATCCAGCCATTTGCGGATATACTTGCAGACCTGACGGAGCATGTAAATGTCCACTTCCTGCACCAGGCGGCTCTCCCGCTCCAGCGCACGGAGGAATACGCCGGGTGTCAGCAGTTCCCTGCCGTGATAATTCCAACGCACCAGTGCTTCCGCACCGATCATCCTGCCGGTACTGGTATCGATCTTGGGCTGGAAGAAGGGCAGAAGTTCCTCCTGCTGCAAAGCCATGGGAAGTTCCACGGTAAAGCGCTTCTCCTGCATGATCTGTTCCACCAGTTCCTTACGGAAATAATACAGATCCTGGGAGCGGTCTCTTTTTCCCCGCTCCAGGGTCATAGCGGCAAAGCTGATCAGGGATTCGGGGTCGTCATTGGACCCGCCACTGAAGATACCTGCTCTGGATAACAGAGGCACCTTCACCAGTACTCCTTCCTGCTCCACATCCACCTTGGTGGACGGAATGACCTGGAGAATGTTCTCCAGATGTCTGGTCTGCACCGTGATAAAGAAATTATCGCCGCCCAGACGGGCAACCTGTTCACAGGAAGGATCGATCTGTTCCTGGAGTTTTCGGCCAAACTCCTTTAACAGGTGATCGCCGGTTTCACTGCCCATCTCCTGGTTGATCAGTTTAAAGTTTTTCAGATTACAGAACACGCCGGTATATTCCGGCACAACGCCTTTTTCTGCCAGTTCTCTCTGGAAGATGCGAACGCCCAGGGCATTGGCAAGCCCTGTCAGGGAATCGGTCCTGCTGGCCCGGATCATGTTCTGGTTCAGCGCACCGCGGTTCATAATGGTTGTAATGATACGGGAAAAGGTCTCCAGCTCCAGCTTGGTCTCTTCATCCCACTCTCTGCCGGTAACCGGGTACAGGATCAGTTTGACAGACCCCTGCCCGAAATTGTTGGACACCATATAGCCTCTGCTGTATGGGTCCTGGCCATCCAGAAAACGGGTTTCATAATGGGTATTGTAGCCATTGGGATAATAGGGATTGGGACGTCCTGAAACATGCACCTCCACCTTGGCCACACCAAAGGCCTGGGAAAAAGGGCGCATACTCTTCATAAGGGCATCATGCAGCTCGCCGACGCTCTCATAAGCTTCATCTGCCCGCTCGAACAAGGCATTCAGGTCTCTCCACTGGATTCCTTCCGACATAGTTTTTCTCCTGGTATCCTACACATTTTTGTTTTTGTAATACGAAATACCTGCGATTTTCCCCCAAAAACAGCAAGTTTCATTTCTATTATACAAACTGTTGTCTATTTGTAAAATCAAAAACACGCAAAATGATCCCATTTGATAAAAAATCGATCTCGAGTATGCTTCCTAGAGCAGATGCAACTTCTCGCACAGTCCCACCAGGGTTGTGCCTTTGGGAAATCCCTGAAGTTCCTCTTTTGTCACGGTCTTTGTTTTGATCACCAGGATCAGATAGGTTACCAGAGAAACCAGAATGCTGACGATGGCAGCCGGAAGATTTACGGGAAGGATAAAGTAGAGCCCCTCATACACGGCTCTTGCCACCAGTCCCATACCTGCTGCACAAAGGAAGGGCCGCACAAAGGTGCTTCGGATCTCCTGCTTTATGCCCAGTTCCTTTCGCATGCGAAGTTCATTCAGGATACACATCAAAAGGGAATAGGTGATATTGGCCAGCACCAGTCCGTAAAGATTCCAATCGGTAAATACCAGCACCAGGACCAGGACAAGGGCCTGGATCACCAGCGAAACAGCTGCATGGATCACCGGCGCGTTTACCTTTCCGATGCCCTGTAAGATCCCCATGGTCAAAGTCGAAAGGCTGAAAAAGACCACGGTCACGGACAGTGCACACAGCAACGCAGATGCCAGATCCAGAGACACTTTCTGCGGAAACAGGATCTGCATCACGGGCTTTGCCAGAACCGCCAGCCCCACAGATGCCGGGATCGACACCAGCATGGAAACCTTGATGGCCTGCCGAACCTTTTCCTTTAGCGCCTCCATCTCTCCCCGGGCATAGAGCCCGGAAACATTGGGCATCATGGCGGCACTCATGGCCGTTGCCAGGGCAATGGGAATATTCACAATGGTGATGGCCTTGGTATTGAACACACCGTAATAGGTGGCCGTCTGTTCCTGGGTAAGGCCTTTTAACTGCATCATCAGCCTGGAATAAAGGGTCTGGTCCAGGGATGTGGAAAAATTATAGATAAAGGTAGACAGGATAAAGGGGGTCACGATGAGGAGCAGCATCTTGAAAATATCCCCGTAGGAATCCAGTTTTCCGGTCTTATCCTTCCTTACTCTCTTCAGGATCACCTTCCGGTTGATCCCGTACATGGCCAGCATGAACAGCAGGGCCATGAGCACACCGGAGCCCGTACCGATGGCACTTCCCATGGCGCCGTAGATGGCTCTGGTGGTGGCGTCCTGGTCTTTGACCAGTCTGGTCAAAGCATAGGCTGCCCCGATGGACACGGCCGCATTTACGATCTGCTCCAGGATCTGAGAGATGGACGTCTGCACCATGGTCCTGTGGGCCTGGAAATATCCGCGGAGCACACCGCACAGTCCGGACAGAAAGATGGCCGGCACAAAGATGCGCAGAACCGATACTGCGTTGGGAACCACCAGAAACGGTGCCGCCACATAGGCAAACAAGCTGGCGATTCCTCCCACTGTGATCACATAGATCAGTGTACAGTGAAAGATCCGATGGGCATTCCGGTATTCCTTAAATGCCAGTTTTCCGGCGATGAGCTTGGAAAGGGCGGAAGGAATACTGTAGGAGGAGATCAGCAGGATGATCGCATAGATATTGATGGCATAGTTATAATAGCCGTTTCCTTCATCCCCGATGATCCCCGTTAAAGGGGAGCGGTATAACAGGCCGATGATACGGCTGATGATACCGGCCATGGCCAGGATCCCCGCCTGGGCTATAAAATTGTTGGTTTCTTTCTTATCGTTCATAAAAGCTCTTAACCGATGAGCCAGTCATACATCTCCTGGTACTGGTTTGCGGAAGCCTGCCAGGAGAAATCCATGGCCATGCCCCGGTCCACCATCTTGTTCCATTCTCTCTTCTTATCGTAATAGATGCGCTCTGCGCTTCGCACAGCCGCCATCATCTCATGCGCATTGTAGTTGGCAAAGCTAAAGCCTGTTCCGGTGCTCTCATATTCGTTGTAAGGTTCTACCGTATCCTTCAGGCCGCCGGTCTCCCGGACAATGGGCACGGTACCATAGCGCAGGGCGATCAGCTGCGATAAGCCGCAGGGCTCAAACAACGAAGGCATCAGATAGGCATCGCAGGCCGCATAGATCTTGTTGGCCAGGGTATCGGAATAATACAGGTTGGCAGATACCTTGTCCCCGTGCCGCCATGCAAAATAGCGGAACATGTTCTCATACTGCTCTTCCCCGGTTCCCAGAACCACCAGCTGGATCTCGTCATGGCACAGTTCTTCCAGCACATAGGCAATCAGGTCCAGGCCCTTCTGGTCCGTCAAACGGGAAACGATACCGATCATCATGATCTTTTCGTTTTCGGGAAGGCCCAGTTCCTTTTGCAGAGCCCGCTTGTTTTTCGGCTTCATCTTGCGGAAGTCGATGGGGCCGTACCGGAAGGGGATCTTGTCATCGGTCATAGGATTAAACTGCTCGTAGTCAATGCCGTTGACGATCCCCCGCAGGTCATTGCTGCGGGCAGCAAGGAGGCCGTTTAAGTGCTCTCCGTAAAAGTCTGTCTTGATCTCCTCCGCATAGGTCTTGCTGACGGTGGTGATGGCATCAGCAAATACCAGACCACCCTTTAACAGATCACCGTCCTTAAAGCTCTCCAGCTTATCGGAGGTAAAATAGTAATCGGAAAGACCGGTAATGTCCTGCACTTCCTTTACACCCCAGCGTCCCTGGAACTTTAAGTTGTGAATGGTCATGACCGTCTTGATATCATGGAAAAACAGATTTCCCTGGAACCGCTCTTTTAAATACACCGGGATCATACCGGTCTGCCAGTCATGGCAGTGGATAAGATCCGGCTGGAAGTCGATCAGTGGCAGGGCGGATAATACCGCCTTGGAGAAGAAGGTAAACTTCTTGATCTCATAGAGCGCATCGTTGCTGTAGGGACGGTCTCCGCCAAAGAACATCTCATTGTCCACAAAGTAGTAATGGATGCCGTCCACTTCCGCTTCCAGGATGCCCACATATTCGTCCTTCCAGTGGAAATCCATGTAGAAATGGGTCCTGTAGACCATCTTGTCCTTAAGTTCCTGCTTCATGCAGGTATATTTGGGCATGATGATCCGCACATCGAAATACCGCTTGTCGATGCACTTGGGCAGGGATCCCACTACGTCTGCCAGACCGCCTGTCTTGATAAAAGGAACTCCTTCCGATGCTGCAAATAAGATTTTTTTCATATTCCTACTGCCCTCCGCGTTTTGTATGTTCCGCCTGCTGTTTTAATTCCAATGCATTGGCTAATCCTGCCTCCGTGATCTGATCGGAGCCAAGCAGTCTTGCAAGTTCGCGAACCGAAGTCTCCTCATTTAACCGGGAGATCCGGGTGATACTGCTCTTGCCGTCGGTGGTCTTCTCAATATAGAAATGGGCATCCGCCATGGCTGCGATCTGGGGAAGATGGGTGATGCAGATCACCTGCCGATCTCCTGCCAGAACCCCCAGCTTTTCCGCCACCTTCCAGGCCGTCCGTCCGCTGATACCGGCATCGATCTCATCAAAGATCATGGTCTCCACATCGTCCTTGTCTGCCAGAACACTCTTAAAGGCCAGCATGATACGGGACAGCTCTCCGCCGCTTGCTACGTTCTGCAGAGGAAGCAGGGGCTCACCGGGATTTAGGGAAATGGTAAATTCCACCTCATCGTATCCCTGGTCCGTGATCTGCTCCTCATTGGGGGTAACCCTTGTTTCAAAGCGGGTCTGGTTAAAGTTAAGATCTGCCAGTGCCGCACTGATCACCTCGGAAAACTCACCGGCAGCCTGTTTTCGCAGCTTACTGGCCTTGCCGCACAGTTTCAACAGGTCCTTATGCAGATCCTCTGTTTCCTGCTCCAGTTTTTCTTTTGTTTCTTCAAAATGCAGAAGCTTTTCCAGGCTCTCCCTTCGCTCCTCCCCGTAGGAAAGCACATCCTCCAGGCTCTGCCCGTACTTGCTCTTTAAATGGTTTAAAAGATCCAGACGCTTTTCCAGCTCCCGCATGGAGGCATCATCGTATTCAAAATCGGACATGTAAGCAGAAAGGCTTCTGCCAAAGTCGCTCATGATCCCGTCCAGGTCCGTCAACTGGCTTTGCAGATCCTGCAGATCCTCATCGTATTCTGCAGCCGTATGCATGCGTCCCAGGGCTTTGCCGATCCGGCCGGCTGCTCCGTCTGTGTCCTCCAGGAGGAGCTGCTCCACTTCCGAAAGCGCTTCCATGATCCTGCGCCCGGAAGCCATCTTCCGGTAACGGCTCTCGATCTCTTCGTCTTCTCCTATGGTGATCTGCGCTTCCTCGATCTCCCGGATCTCATATTCTGCAAGAGAGATCTCCCGCTCCCGCATGCGGCTGTCTGCGGAAAGGCTTTCCAGCTCTTCCCGGATCTGCTTATACTGCCTGCGTTTTGCCTCGATCTCCTGCAGGATGGGTGTCAGCTTCTCTCCCACATAATTGTCCAGCAGGCGCATATGAGCCTGCTTATGCAGCAGCACCTGATGTTCCTGCTGCCCGTGGATATTGATCAGGGTATCGGCGATCTCCCGCACCTGCCTGGCGGTTGCGATCTCACCGTTGACTTTCAGTACGCTCCTGGTCTGGGAAAGCTTCCGGGTAAGAAGCAGGGTTCCGTCCTCTTCCCTTGGCAGTTCCATCTCGTCCAGCAGAGCGGACAGTCTCTCCGAATCCGACTGAAAGACCAGTTCCACCAGTGCATTCTCTTCTCCGGTACGGATCATGTCCTTATCCGCCTTACCGCCAAGAGCAAGATGCATGGACCCCAGCAGAATGGACTTGCCGGCGCCGGTCTCTCCGGACAGGATATTCAGACCTTCTTCAAATTCAACATCCGCTTCCTCAATGAGGGCCAGATTTTGAACGTGTAAACGGGTTAACATGGTACAAATCTCCTTTCGTATACTCTCCGGGCATACAAAAGATCTATTTCTTCTTACAGGGCTTCCTTGATCCTGCGCATGACTTCCAAAGCATCCTCATTGCTTCTGGTGGCTACGAAGATGGTATCGTCTCCTGCTATGGAACCAAGGATCTCATGGAGTTTCATATCATCCAGTGCTGCCGCAACCGCCATGGCCATACCGGATACGGTATGGATGACCAGGAGCTGCTGCGCCGCATCCATGGAAACAAAGCCTTCCTTTAAGACCCGCACATACCGGTCGGAAAACCGGGTATCCTGCTGTTCCTGCATAAGCACATACTTCTGGTGGCCGCCTCCGGTGGAAACCTTTAACAGCTGCAGTTCCCGAATGTCTCTGGAAACGGTAGCCTGGGTTACGGGATATCCCGCCTTCTGGAGGAAATCCGCCAGCTCTTCCTGGGTTTCGATATCGTACTCTTCCACCAGTTCCATTATCTTTTCATGTCTGCTTTTTTTCATTGTTCACTTTCCTTATCTGAGTCAAACTATCAGCATCTATCTTTTGAATGCAAACCATCCGGCTTGCATATAAAAGGCTTCTTTATTGCAGTTTCTTATGGAGGGTCTCCAGAAAGCTGATCTGGGACAGACGCATGATCTTCGTCGTCCGTTTGCTTCGTACAATGGTCAGGGAATCACCGGTTTCCAGAACCATATCACTGCCGCCGTCAAAATAGGCCAGCAGCATCTGTTTCATACCCATGCGTCCTTCCGGCACTTCAATACGGATCTCATCCGCCGGAGATAAGATAATGCTGCGGGTATTTAAAGTATGGGGACAGATGGGGGTGACCACCAGGATACTGGCGGTGGGCTCCACCACAGGCCCGCCGGCGGACATATTGTAGCCGGTGGATCCGGTAGGCGTGGAAACGATGATCCCGTCTGCCTGATAGCCGTTTAAGAACTGGCCGTTTACATAAACATTATAGCTCATCATCTGCAGGGGACCGGTACGGGATACTACGATATCATTTAAAGCCATGGCCGTACCTTTGGCTCTTCCCTCCAGCATCATCCGCTCTTCGATGTGATACTCATCCCGGATCACGCGATCCAGAGCATTTTCCATGGATCCGATCTCCACTTCCGTAAGATACCCTACGGTGCCAAGGTTGATCCCCAGAAGGGGCAGTCCGTAGCCTGCCAGATCTCTGGCCGCTTTCAGCATGGTGCCGTCGCCGCCAAGGACCAGCACACCTTCCGTCTCCTCCCGGATCACCGGAATATCGCCGTAGTCGCCGGAATCAATATAACAGGCACACCCTCTGGATTCCAGATACTTTTTTACATGGTTTGCATGGTTCAGGTTTACGTCTTTGTCCCGGTTTGAGATCACACAAAATGTCTTCATGTCTTGTCCAATGCCTCATGTGCTCCCTCTACATTCTCCAGGATGGTCTGTGCCATCTTCGGATCCGTATGAGAGATTCCCTGGTGCTCTTCCTCCAGTATATGGAGCTTCCTGTTTGCTTCGGTCTCGTCCAGCTCCTGCAGGCCGGCGCATTTTGCTCCGTCCTTTCGCAGGTATAACAGATATTCAATATTGCCTTCCGGTCCGCGGATTGGGGAAAAGGACAGCCCCTCTACGGCAAATCCGATCATATCGGCAAAATCCACGATCTTTTCCACCACTTCCCGGTGAACCTTACTGTCTCTTACCACTCCCTTTTTGCCCACCTTGTCCTTACCCGCTTCAAACTGGGGCTTGATCAGGCAGACCATATAGCCGTCCTCCTTCAGGAGGTTTCTGGCCGGGATCAGGATCTTGGTCAGAGAGATAAAGGACACATCACAGGAAGCGAAATCCGGGGTCGTATCCAGATCCCCCGGCTGCATGTGACGGAAATTGGTTTTTTCCATACACACCACCCGCTCATCGGTGCGCAGCTTCCAGTCCAGCTGTCCGTAGCCTACGTCGATGCTGTACACTTTTGAAGCCCCGTTTTGCAGCATACAGTCCGTAAAGCCGCCGGTGGAAGCACCGATATCCATACAGATCTTTCCGGTCAGGTCAATGGGAAAGACCTGCAGGGCTTTTTCCAGTTTTAAACCACCTCTGCTGACATAGGGCAGCGCCGCTCCCTTTACGGTGATCTCGGATTTCTCCGGATCAAAGGTTGACCCTGCTTTATCTTCCCGATTTCCGTTGACGAACACGTCCCCGGACATGATGAGAAGCTTGGCTTTCTCCCGGGAAGGGGCAAGCCCCCGCTCTACCAGCAAAACATCCAATCTTTCTTTCACAGACAATCCTCTGAAAATGCTCCGTCCGGCCTTTTTCCTTCCGGAGGTATTCGATCACAGCCCCACATAGGCTGTGGCAATGCGCTTAACAATGGAATCGGTATCCATACACAGTTCCTGCTTTAAAAGGTCCACATTGCCGTGCTCCACATATTCGTCGGGAATGGCAACGGTCAGGAGTCTGCTCTTACTGTCCAGATCCATCAGGACCTTCCGCACCTTTTCTCCGTAGCCGCCGCTTTCCACGTTTTCCTCCAGGGTCACGATGAGCTTATGGTCGCTGTGGAGCTCCTTTATCACATCCGCATCGATGGGCTTTACAAAGCGGGCGTTTACCAGGGAACAGGCATAGCCCATATCCTTTAAGCGCTTTCGCACTTCTTCTGCCGTTTTTACCATGCTGCCCACAGCCAGCAGGAGGATATCCTCTTCTTCATAGAGGACCTCTGCCTTGCCGAACTCGATTTTTGCCCGGAACATCTCCAGACCGTCATAGGCTTCTCCTCTGGGATAGCGGATGGCAATGGGTCCGTCAAAGCGCAGGGCAAACTTCAGCATATCCGACAGCTCCCATTTGTTCTTGGGGGCCATGATATGCATATTGGGGATGGAGGAAAGATAGGACAGGTCAAAGATGCCCTGATGGGTCTCTCCGTCACTTCCCACAAGACCTGCCCGGTCGATGGCAAAAACCACCGGCAGGTTCTGGATGCACACGTCATGGAGAATCTGGTCATAAGCTCTTTGCAGGAAGGAGGAATACACCGCCACGATAGGCTTTAATCCACCTGCTGCCAGGCCTGCCGCAAAGGTCACGGCATGCTGTTCTGCGATCCCCACATCAAAAAACCGGTCGGGATAGGCTATGCGGAAGCGCTTTAATCCCGTTCCGTCCGCCATGGCTGCGGTAATGGCCACGACCTTTGGATCTCTGCTGCCCAGCTTTACCATCACCGTGGAAAAGATATCCGTATAGTTGGCCTTGGTTCTGGGCTTTGTGGGAAGACCCGTGGCGATCTGGAAGGGATCGGTGCCGTGGAATCTGGCAGGATGCTTCTCCGCCGGTTCGTAGCCGTTTCCCTTTTTGGTCCGCACATGGACGATGCAGGCACCCTTGATCCTTTTGGCTTCCTGGAAGACACGGACCATGTCCTCCACATTGTGTCCGTCCACAGGGCCCAGATAGGTGATTCCCATCTCCTCAAAGTACATACCGGGAACCACAAAGCTCTTCACATTGTTCTTCACCCTTCGGATGTACTTGATGATGGCATCGCCGTTTTTGGTATTTAACAGGGAATTGTATACGTCCTCTTTCAGATCCAGGTAGGGGTTGGCGGTACGGATACTGTTCAGGTACCGGCTCATGCCGCCTACATTTTCGGAAATGGACATGTTGTTATCGTTTAAGACAATGACAAAGTTGGTGGTCAGCTTGGAAGCGTTGTTTAAGGCTTCGTATGCCATACCGCCGGTGAGGGCTCCGTCTCCGATAACGGAAACGATGGTCTCATGCCCGCCCTGCAGGTCCCTGCTTTTCACAAGGCC
>JAILDL010000214.1 GCA_024689465.1 Lachnospiraceae bacterium | reverse complement strand
ATCACGGGCTTCTGCTTCATATTCCTCAATATGTACAGAGGTGTACACATCTTCTTTTACAAGTCTTTCACTAAGAAGAACCGCATCCTCGTAGTTGTAACCTTCCCAGGTCATGAAACCGATCAGAGGGTTCTTACCAAGGGCAAGCTCACCACCGCAGGTAGAAGGACCGTCTGCGATCACTTCACCGGCCTTTACGTGGTCATCCTTGAAAACGATAGGCTTCTGGTTGTAGCAGTTGGACTGGTTGCTTCGTGCAAACTTGGTTAAGTGGTACTCTTCCTCTAAGCCATCATCATCGGAAACGATCTTGATCAGCTTGGAGTCAACATAGCTAACGGTACCGTCCTTCTTAGCCAGCACGCAAACACCGGAGTCAACAGCAGCCTTTTCTTCCATACCGGTACCGACTGCAGGTGCCTCTGTAAACAGAAGCGGAACGGCCTGACGCTGCATGTTGGAACCCATCAGCGCACGGTTCGCATCATCGTTCTGTAAGAAGGGAACCAGAGCGGTAGCAACGGAGAAGATCATCTTAGGAGACACGTCCATGTAATCAAACATGGAACGAGGATACTCGGAAGTCTCTTCTCTGAATCGACCGGAAACGCTGGCACGAACAAAGTGTCCTTCTTCATCCAGCTGTTCGGAAGCCTGTGCTACATGGTAGTTATCTTCCTCATCCGCTGTCATGTAAACAACCTCATCGGTTACAACAGGGTTCTGAGGATCTGCGCTCTTATCGATCTTGCGATAAGGAGCCTCGATAAATCCGTATTCATTGATACGTGCATAAGATGCCAGAGAGTTGATCAGACCGATGTTGGGTCCTTCAGGGGTCTCGATAGGGCACATCCTGCCGTAGTGTGTATAGTGAACGTCTCGAACCTCGAATCCGGCACGATCTCTTGACAGACCACCGGGTCCTAATGCGGAAAGACGTCTCTTGTGTGTTAATTCACCCAGAGGGTTGTTCTGATCCATGAACTGAGACAGCTGGGAGGATCCGAAGAACTCCTTAACGGCTGCCTGTACAGGCTTGATGTTGATCAGGGCCTGCGGAGAGATATCCTCAGCATCATGGGTGGTCATACGTTCCCGAACCACTCTTTCCAGACGGGAAAGACCGATACGGTACTGGTTCTGTAACAGCTCGCCAACGGCACGGATACGACGATTGCCTAAGTGGTCGATATCGTCATCGTTTCCGAGACCATACTCCAGATGCATGTTGTAGTTAATGGAAGCAAGAATATCTTCCTTGGTAATGTGCTTGGGGATCAGCTCATGCACATTGCGGCTGATGGCTTCCTTGATATCCTCTACGTCAGAGTACTCCTCCAGGATCTGAGCCAGAACCGGATAGTAAACCAGCTCAGTGATACCCAGTTCTTCGGGATTGCAATCCACAAAGCTGCGCAGATCCACCATCATGCTGGAAAGAACCTTTACGTTCTTCTCTTCGGTCTGGATCATTACGGAAGGAACGGCTGCATTCTGGATGGCATCAGCGATCTCAGCAGTTACAGTGGTGCCTGCTGTAGCGATCACTTCACCGGTTACCAGAGATACAGCATCCTCTGCCAGTACATGACCACGGATACGGTTACGAAGCATCAGCTTCTTATTGAATTTATAACGACCAACCTTTGCCAGATCGTATCTTCTGGGATCGAAGAACATGGCATTGATCAGGCTTTCGGCACTGTCTACACTTAAAGGCTCACCGGGACGGATCTTGCGGTACAGCTCTAACAGACCCTCCTGATAATTGGTGGAAGGGTCTTTGGAAAAGCTTCCCTGCAGCTTGGGCTCATCGCCGAACATCTCCAGGATCTCTTCATTGGAGCCGACGCCCAGAGCACGGATCAGTACGGTTACCGGTACCTTTCTGGTACGGTCCACGCGAACATAGAAGATGTCGTTGGAATCGGTCTCATACTCCAGCCATGCGCCACGGTTAGGGATAACGGTGCAGGCAAATAATTCCTTGCCCAGCTTATCCTTTGTAATATCGTAATAGATACCGGGGGAACGAACCAACTGGCTGACGATAACACGCTCAGCGCCGTTGATCACAAAGGTACCTGTCTCTGTCATCAGAGGCAGATCACCCATGAAGATCTCATGTTCACTGATCTCATCTTTGTCGATGTTGTGTAAACGAACCTTTACCTTTAAAGGTGCTGCATAGGTAGCATCACGTTCCTTACACTTCTCGATTGTATACTTCGCATCTTCTTTGCAAAGCTCGAAGTCCACGAACTCCAGACTTAAATGTCCGCTGTAGTCCGTGATCGGAGAAATATCATCAAATACCTCTTTTAAACCTTCCTTAAGGAACCAGTTGTACGAGGACTTCTGGACCTCAATGAGGTTGGGCATCTGAAGAACTTCCTTCGATCTGGAGTAGCTCATTCGAAGATTTTTGCCGGAAGTAATAGGTCTTATTCTGTTCTTTTCCATCTAGACATTCACCCCGTTCTCAAGATTTAGAGCCATATTGTCTGTTTTTGGGCATAAAAATAGCATACCGCTCCACAATAGTGCATTGTACATTGTACTACCAAAGCTGTATGCAAGTCAATCATTTTTTTATTCAATTCAAAAATTTAATAATGTAGCGCCACAAGGGCATTTTTTAAAATATCAAGAAGCAGCAAGGCCATAACAGCCTGCTGCTTCTTGTGATCTGCATCGTCTTATATTACTTATGAGTAACCTTTGCGCCTTCAGCTTCCAGCTTAGCCTTCATATCTTCAGCCTCAGCCTTAGCTGCGCCTTCCTTCAGGATCTTAGGAGCGCCGTCTACAACGTCCTTAGCTTCCTTCAGGCCCAGACCGGTCAGGTCACGAACAACCTTGATAACCTTGATCTTGTTAGGACCAACCTCAGTCAGCTCTACATCGAAGTCAGTCTTCTCTTCTGCTGCTTCACCGCCTGCTGCGCCAGCTGCTGCAACAACAACACCTGCTGCTGCGGATACGCCGAACTCTTCTTCGCAAGCCTTTACAAGATCATTTAATTCAAGTACAGATAACTCTTTGATTGCATCAATCAGTTCCTGAGTTGATAACTTTGCCATTTCAATTTACCTCCGTAATTTTTATGCCGCCATGCGGCTTTCATAAGTGAATATTGTTTCTTTGATAAGTGTCCTGTGCAGATTATTCTGCTGCAGGTGCTTCAGCTGCTGCTTCTTCAGCGGGAGCTTCAGCAGGTGCTTCTGCGGGAGCTGCTGCTTCTTCAGCGGGAGCCTCTGCAGGTGCTGCTTCCTCAGCGGGAGCTGCAACCTCGCCACCCTTCTCTGCGATCTGCTTGATAACGCGAGCGAAGTTGGTGATAGGTGACTGGATGGAGCCAAGCAGCTTGGAGAGCAGTTCCTCTCTGGAAGGAATGGTAGCGATCTGCGCCATACCCTTAGCATCGTATACAGTACCTTCTACAACACCAGCCTTGATCTCCAGATTCGGAGCAGTCTTAGCAAACTTGCTAAGGATTCTGGCGGGAGCGGTTGCATCGGTAGTAGAGATAGCTACTGCGCTAGGTCCTTCAAGATAAGAAGAAAGCTGCTCGAAGTCTGTTCCCTTGAAAGCGAAGTTCATCATGGTGTTCTTGTAAACCTTATAAGTAACACCAGCTTCTCTTAACTGCTTTCTCAGCTGAGTATCCTGATCTACTGTAAGTCCACGATAGTCAACCAGAACAACAGACTGGGCATCTTTGATCTGAGCAGAGATCTCATCAACGACGGGCTGCTTTAAACCAATTTTGGAATTCTTTGCCATTTTCTCTTTTACCTCCTGTTAGATTTGGAACCGAAAACAGAATGTAAAAAAATAAAAAATCCCTCTGAAGACAGAGGGACAAAGTTTTTCTACATACTTTTCCTCGGTAGGTATCTATTATGTCGTAAAATCAGTGATTTCCGACGCCTACTGTCTTCGGTAATATCACTTGCTGTGCAAGCGACCTCAACAAACATAACATAGCAAGATATACTTGTCAAGCCTCCAAATAAAAAACGCCTCTCATCGCTATTGAAAGAATACATAACCGTTCTCATCGATCGTCACCCCCGGTGACATCTGCCGCATCTCCTCCAGGATCTGCTGCATCTCTGCTCCGGTGGAGAGGCGTACTGCGCAGTTCTCCTGCCTGCCGGGATAGAAGCGATAGGACGTTGCGGTGTTTTCTTCCAGTGTTACCTCAAAAAGGCCGGTGTTTCGCCCGGAGGAATTAAACAGGTAGTTACCCAGACTGAATACCACCGGCACTCCTTCCACATTTGCCATTCCCTGCAGGATGTGGGGATGGGCTCCTATGATCAGGTCCGCGCCTGCCTGAGCAAACTCTTTGCTCTGCCGGTTCTGCCAGTAATCGATCTCCGTTACGTTCTCCGTACCCCAGTGGACAAAAACGATGGTGTAATAGCCGGCTTCCTTGCATTCCTTGATCTTCTGCAGAAGCAGGGTATCATCCAGGCATCGGAAAACACCGGGAGATTTTGCGGTAGCGCCCTTGGTGTCCGGACTTTCGATCCGTTCGATCTCTGTCGCCGCCAAGATGGCCACCTTGCTGCCACCCATTTCCAGAATATAGGGAGTAGAGGCTTCTTCCAGGTTTCGGCCTGCGCCGATATAAGGAAGCTCGGCTTCTGTCAGAGTATCCAACGTATCCAGGAGCGCGATCTCGCCGTGGTCGTACGCATGGTTGTTTGCCAGAGAAACCAGGTCAACACCCATCTCCTTTACGTAGTTCGCGTATTCCGGCCTTGCCCGGAAAGTAAAGGTTTTCCCCTCTGTAGGCGTTCCTCGGTCAGAATAGGGAAATTCATTGTTCAGCATAAAGAAATCCGCATCCTGCATCACCTGCCAGGAAGCGTCATCAAAATCCGCCCGGATATCGCCGCCCCGTGCCTTTGTTTTCGCCATGATCGAATAGTTATCGTCAAAGAGGATATCCCCTGCAAACAGCAGGGTGATGGGTCTGGGCTCCTCCTCGGTTTCTTCCGTCTCCGCAGCTGTTTCCAAAAGCACCTTTTCGGAAGGATCTACTTTTTCCCAGGACAGATCATAGTCATTGTCCTCTTCAGTGCTTTCTGCAATGGGCGTTCCGTCCAGGTTCTCATAGGTGAGCCGATATGCACCGGCAGTCTGTGGTTCTTCCCCGGCTTCCTTGGCCGCCACTGCATCATCCCGCTTCGTTCCGGTTCCGGCTCCGTTCCGTGCACTGCCAAAATGCAACAGGAGCAGGCAACTGACCAGAGCCACTAATTCAATTCCGATCACAATTCCCAGAATCTTCCACTTTTTCATGCTTACAGTATAGCACAATACAAAAGGAGCATCACCGATTGGTGATGCTCCTTGCATTTACAGTTTCAATTAGAAACGAGCGGTGTTGATCTTAACACCAGGTCCCATTGTAGTTGCAACGGTAACGCTCTTTAAGTACTGGCCCTTCAGAGAAGCGGGCTTAGCCTTGATGATTGCTTCCATCAGTGCAGTGAAGTTCTCCTGCAGCTTTTCCTTATCGAAGGAAGCCTTACCAACGGGTACGTGTACGATGTTGGCCTTGTCCAGACGGTACTCGATCTTACCGGCTTTGATATCGTTGATAGCCTTGGTAACATCCATGGTTACGGTACCAGCCTTAGGGTTGGGCATTAAGCCCTTAGGTCCTAAAACCTTACCGAGACGTCCAACAACGCCCATCATATCAGGTGTAGCTACTACTACGTCGAAATCTAACCAGCCGTCGTTCTGGATCTTGGGGATCAGCTCCTCAGCTCCTACGTGATCTGCACCAGCCTGCTCTGCTTCCGTAGCCTTGTCGCCCTTTGCAAATACCAGGACTCTTACAGTCTTACCGGTACCGTTGGGTAATACAACGGCGCCACGGATCTGCTGCTCAGCGTGACGTCCGTCACAACCGGTTCTGATGTGAACTTCTACAGTCTCATCAAACTTAGCAGAAGCGGTCTTCTTAACTAATTCAATAGCCTCTTCGGGCTCGTAAAGCTTTGCCTTATCTACAAGCTTTGCAGCTTCGATATACTTCTTTCCGTGTTTCATTGTCAATCCTCCTCCGATCAGTCTTCTACTACGATACCCATACTACGTGCTGTACCGGCGATCATGCTCATAGCTGCTTCGATACTTGCTGCGTTTAAGTCAGGCATCTTGAGTTCTGCGATTTCTCTTACCTTATCTTTGGAGATTGTTGCTACCTTGTTCTTGTTAGGAACACCGGAAGCCTTCTGCAGGTTGCAAGCCTTCTTCAGAAGAACTGCTGCAGGAGGAGTCTTTGTGATAAAGCTGAAGCTTCTGTCTGCATAAACAGTGATGACTACAGGGATGATCACATCACCCTTATCTGCGGTCTGTGCGTTGAACTGCTTGGTAAACTCAGCGATGTTAACACCGTGCTGACCAAGAGCGGGTCCAACCGGGGGTGCCGGATTTGCCTTGCCGGCAGGAATCTGTAACTTAATATATCCTTCTACTTTCTTTGCCATATATGGCCTCCTTAGTGTGGTCGGTTGCATACCGTATCCAGGCGACGGAGCCACCGGATACTTGCTCCCACGTATGTTGATTGTAACTATATATAACTGCCTGCGCTAAACGCGCCAAAACAGTTTATATCACATTTTCCGGACTTCTGCAAATCCAATCTCTACAGGAGTCTCTCTGCCGAACAGTTCCACATTGATGGTAGCGGTCTGCTTACCGTAATCAATACGCTGTACGACGCCCACTGTATCCTTCCAAACGCCTGCAACAACTGCGATGGAATCGCCTTCTGCGAAGTCGACGGATACATTCTCCATATGAATGCCAAGAGGCTTCATCTCTGCTTCAGAAAGGGGAACGGGCTTGCTTCCCGGTCCTACGAATCCGGTAACACCACGGGTATTCCGAACTACGTACCAGGTATCATCGTTCATGACCATGTTGATCAGAACATAGCCGGGGAACATCTTCTTGGAAACGGTCTTGCGAGAACCGTTCTTCATCTCAACGACATCCTGCATGGGTACTCTTACTTCCAGGATCTCTTCTTCCAGATGACGATTCTCGATAGCCTTCTCGATGTTGGCCCGCACTTTATTTTCATAACCGGAATAGGTATGTACTACATACCATGCTGCTTCTGCCATCTGCATTGACCTCTCTTTACTTTGTCAGGAAATTTACACCAAACTGTGCCAGATAATCCAGCAGAGCGATCAGTGCTCCCAAAAGAACAGATACAACAACTACTGCAGAGGACTGCTTCAGCAAATCTTCTTTGGAGGGCCAGGAAATCTTCTGGAATTCCGCCTTTACTCCGGTGAAGAAACCGATCTTCTTTTCATTATTGGAAGAATCTGCCATAATTTACCTCATTTCCGCGCATACACGCATCATGCCAGTCTACAGGAATTATTTGGTTTCCTTATGTAAAGTATGTGTTCTGCAGAAAGGACAGTACTTCTTGATCTCCATTCTGTCAGGATGAGTCTTCTTATCCTTTGTTGTGTTGTAGTTACGCTGCTTGCACTCAGTACATGCTAATGTGATTCTTGTACGCATTTATCCACCTCCGCGTATTCTGACAAAGCCCTAATTTTAAGCATAAAAAAAAGAGCTAAATTTTCTCTTGCTCAGATACTATAACATACCGCCTATAGCATCGTCAATCACTATTTTTGTTATCCGTATCATCTTCTGCTCC
>JAILDL010000195.1 GCA_024689465.1 Lachnospiraceae bacterium | reverse complement strand
TCAAAGCTTATGAAGCTTGCCGGAAGCTAAATCCTACTTCCAAGCGTCGTACTGGCTCTGGAACTCAGCCAGAACATCCTGGTAACCAGCTTCATCCAGTGCTGCCTGGTACTGCTCGATGTAAGCATCTACATCTGCTGCAGGAACGCCACCGTTCTCAAGAACGAAGCCGTACTGCTCGAACAGAGCGGAGCAAGCAGAGTACTGTGCCTCTACAGGGCTCTTGTCGAAACGGAAACCAGCTGCGCAAGAGGTGTTAGCACCACCGTTGAATGCCTCGTACAGTTCAGCCTTGTTTGCAGGCTCGTTTGCCAGAGGAGTTACGATAGTAGCGGAAGCGGACTCCCACATGGAGTGGTTGTACTTCTCGGAAGTCTGCTCAACCTGGTGATCAGCGTTGTAAGTGAAGTCTTCGCCTTCAATACCGAAGGTGTAGATATCAGCCAGAGTAGAATCGGTGTACAGCAGGCCCATGAAATCGATACAAGCCTTTGCTTCTTCGTCGGTGCTGTTAGCTGTTACACAGTAGCAGGAACCAAGTGCGGAAGTAGAGTGAGCGTATCTCTGCGTTGCAGGCTGCATGGTAACATCCTGGCCGTAACGAGCATCAGCTTCGTCGTTTACAGGGATATCGGTCCACCAGGAAATAGCCCAATCCTGAGACTGAGTTGTCTGGTCGTTGGTTGTCTTGGTTACTTCATCTTCAGAGATGTAACCCTTGTCTGCCCAGTCACCCATCAGCTTGCAGAACTCTGCATATTCAGGAGTCTGGATGGTATCGATTACTTCGTTGGTAGCACGATCTACTGCGAAGAAGTTTGTAGAAGAATCAGCTGTGAAGAAATCGAACTTGTCGATGTACCATCTGTAGAACATAGCGGTCTTCTGTGTCAGTAAGGGATACTTAAGGCCATCAGCCTTAGCATCAGCCAGCATGGGCTCAAGGTCTGCTAAAGTCTTAACAGTTGTGATATCCCAGCCGTGCTTGTCGATCAGATCCTGACGGAACATGAAATCATAACCTTCTACATTGTCCTTGTAAACAGGGATGAAGTAGTTCTTGCCATCATACTTGGTAGCTTCCCACTGACCAGCATCCATGGAGTTGTACAGGTCGGTGCCGGGAAGCAGATCGGTAATGTCCTTAACTGCGTTCTGAGGAACCAGGTCGTTGGTACCGATGGTGCCTTCCCAGGAAGCTGTCCACAGTAAGTTGATCTCGTTGTTTGCAAGTGCCAGGTTAGCCTTATCGGTGTACTCACCGGAGCCAACATCTGTTAAGTTGATCTGAACATTGATCTTGTCAGCGATGTAAGCGTTGATCGCATCCTGAACCTTCTTAACCTGATCCGTATCAGGGTTTGCTACGTTGAAGGAGCAACGATAAACGTTGATGGTTACCGCATCACCGGAAGCGGTAGTTGTGTCAGCTGCTGCAGCGTCACCGGCTGCGCTGTCAGTAGTAGTTGTTGCGGCTGCTGTTTCGCTGGATGTCTCAGCGGGTGCAGCAGTTCCTGCGTCTGTGCTTCCGCAACCTGCAAGAAGTGCCATTGTCATTGCAGATGCCAGAAGGACTGATAATAATTTCTTTTTCATTAATACCCTCCTTAAGGATTAATCTATATTCTAAGCAGCGGCACAATGCCGTAGCCTGAATATCTGGTTGATAGCTGTATGGTGATCCGTCAGCCCTTTACGGAACCAACGGTAAGACCCTTGATAAAGTATTTCTGGAAGAACGGATAGATCAGCATGATCGGCGCGATTACGGCTACTACGGTTGCCATGGTTGCAGAGTACTGAGGGATCGTTCCACCCATTGCAGCTCTTGCGGCTGCCGGTACGTTGTTGTTATTCAGAAGGAATTCGATACTCTTCTGAATGTTGATCAGCAGAAGCTGCAGAGGCTTCTTAGCATCGGTTGTGATGTAGAGCATCGCGTTCTGCCAGTCATTCCAGTAGGCGGTTGCCATCATGAACCCGACTGCAGCCAGAGAAGGTTTCAGCAGCGGAAGCACGATCTGGAAGAAGGTTCTCCACTCGCCTGCACCGTCGATCATGGCAGCTTCCATCAGCTCGTTGGGAATGCTGTTGGCGATGTAGGTCCGGAGGATGATCACGTTCATCGTGGTTACACACAGCGGCAGGATCAGCAGCCATAAGCTGTCTTTTAATCCGTAGTAGCTGGTGAATACGATGTATCCGGAAAGCTGACCACCGTTAAAGAGCATCGGGATGATCAGGTAGATGGACAAAAACTTGGAAAGCCGGAAGTCCTTACGGCTGATGGCATAAGCGAAAAGGCTCATGCACAGAAGGCCCAGGAAAGTACCGAATACGGTAATGAAGATCGTTACCGCATAGGACTTGGCCAACTGGCTGCCGTACCGGAGTACTGCCATGAAACCGGATGTAGACCAGGCTTCCGGGAAAAAGCTGAAGCCGTTGGCCGTGATCGCTTTTTCATCCGTAAACGCTGCTATGAAAACCAGCAGGATCGGTAATGCACAATATAAGGTGTAAAGTAACAGAACCAGCAACAGGATGACCTGACCGATTCCAAAGCGCTCCTTCTTGGAAGGGGCTAAATCCAGATCTTTGTTCTTAGCCATTTGATTTCCCTCCTTAGAATAATGCGCCGTCAGGCTCGATCTTACGAACCACACCGTTGGCAAAGAGCATCAGCAGCAGTCCCACAACGGACTGGAAGAAGGATGTTGCAGCGGTGAAGCCAAAGTTTGAATTTTTAAAGATCGCATTTAATACATAGGAATCGATAACCTGCGTGGTAGGATACAGGATACCGCTGTTTCTCGTTACCTGATAAAACAGACCGGTGTCGGATCGCATTACGTTACCTACGGAAAGCAGTAACATAACGGTGATCATGGGTACCAGAGAAGGTATTGTGATGTGCCAGATCTTCTGCCACTTGGAAGCACCGTCGATCTCTGCTGCTTCATACAGGGAAGCATCGATACCTGCCAGTACGGACATGTAAAGCACGGAACCGTATCCGGTATCCTTCCATACTTTAACGAAGAGGAGGATCCAGGGCCACAGGCTTGCCGTTGTATAGAAACGGGTGTTGGTTCCCAGTACGTGGTTGATGATACCGGTATCGGAACTGATGAATGCATATACGATAAACTGTACAGCTGCATAGGAGATGAACACCGGAATGATCATCAGGGTCTGCATAGCCTTTGCAGCTCTCTTAAACAGCAACTGATCAATGGCGATGGCCAGTGCTACATTTAAGAAGGTTCCCACTGCAGTAAAGAGCAGGTAGTACAGCAGGGTGTTGCGGGTCATATTGATAAAGGTTGCTTTGGATGCCAGGAGGAACTTGAAGTTATCAAGTCCTGCCCAGGGGCTTCCCCAGATACCTTTCGTATAGTCAAAATTCTTAAACGCCATGACCAGACCGGCCATAGGCACATACATGATAAAAAACAGAATGAGAAATGCTGGCAGTGCCATTAAAACATGAGCTCTGTGTTTCCATGTATTGTGTATAAAGTCTTTCATGTCTGTCTCCCTTCTTTTTTTATCTTATTTTAAGTCCTTGACGCTTTTGCCTTCGTAAACCTCTCCTTCGATCACGACCTGTTCGATCAGGGTGGTCTTGGGAGAATCGATCTGTGCGATCAGCTTCTCTGCCGCAACCTTTCCCATCAGGTTTGCATCCTGACGGATGGTGGTCAGCTTCGGCTCGATGTGGCGTCCCATGCGGATGCCGTCATAGCCGGCTACGGAAATATCCTCCGGAACGGAAAGGCCCATTTCCCGGATCTTGTTGATCCCGCCGTAGCAGGCGAAATCATCGGGATAGAGGATGCAGGTGGGCGGATCGGGAAGGTTTAAGAGTTCTGCCGTCCGTTTCTCCGCTTCATCCGTACTGCGGTAAGCCGCTTCCTTTAAATATTCATCCGGGATCTCCAGATTCAGTTCCTGTGCCGTCTTAAAGAAGGAGGAAAGTCTGGTCTGGGTTACCGCGGAAGGTGCTCCGTGGATGTAGGCGATCTTTCGATGTCCCTTCTTATAAATGAAGTGGAGCAGATCCCGCATGCCCTTGGCATTGTCGGAAACGATCGCTGTCCGGTTGTTAAAGATGTAGTCGATGGTCACCACCGGAATCTCACTCTGTACCAGCTCCAGAACCTCCGGATTGGAAAAGTCCACACAGATGATGGCCACTCCGTCAAATCCACGGTATCTGCTTCGCTGCAGGTAACTCATCCGGTTCTTGCCGGTCTTGGAATTGTTCAGGAAGGTGATGTCGTAGCCCTCTGCTTCAGCCGCTGCTTTAAAGCTGTTTAAGATGCCGCTGAAGAAATCATGTACCAGGCCGTCATCCATATCATCCCGAAACAGGATCCCGATGTTATACGTACGATTGGTCTTAAGTGCTCTTGCGGAAGAATTCGGATGATAACCAAGTTCTCTGGCTGTTGCCCGAACCTTGTCTTTGGTCTCCTGGCTGATATCGTGATGATCGTTCAGCGCTTTACTGACCGTGGCGATCGAAACGCCACATGCTTTTGAGATATCTTTCATGGAAACCATCTCGAATCTCCACTCCCCTTTTTCGTTTTCGTTCCAAACAGGCTCGTGATAATTACGAAAGAAGCGTTTTCGTGTGATGTTTCCGCGTGTTCTGACGTTTTCGTAAAAGCCTTAATCGTTTTCGTAGCTTTACTATAAATCACATTTTACAATTTTGCAATCGTTTTTTTATTTTTTATGGACAATCTGAACAACTTTAGAAGGTTTTCCCAAAGTTCGGAACCGCATTTTGAACATTTGTGCCAAATAAAGCTGCACACACCTCGAAAACAGGGGCTAAAAACAGGCCTGTTCCTGAAATCGGTTTCGTCAGAAAAATCCGTTTCTCCTATTGCATTACCCCGGAAACCTATTTATAATCTAGGTGAAATCAAGGTAGCGGGTATACTTTGCCTGTTTACTTAAACGTTTTCTTGTTATTTACGGCACAAGCCTCACAGGCAGTGCAGAAAGAGGATTCTATGAAGTATGGTTATTTCGATGACGCCCATCGCGAATACGTCATCACTACCCCGAAAACGCCTCTTCCCTGGATCAATTATCTGGGAAGCAAAGAGTTTTTCTCCCTGATCTCCAACACCTGCGGAGGCTACAGCTTCTATAAGGATGCAAAGCTTCTTCGTCTGACCAGATACCGTTACAACGACGTACCCATGGACAGCAACGGAAAGTATTTCTATATCAAGGACGGCGATACCGTTTGGAATCCCGCATGGCAGCCTACCCGTACCGAGCTGGACAGCTACGAATGCCGGCATGGTATCGGCTACAGCCGCTTTGCTTCTTCCAAGAACAAGATCGCAGCATCCATCCTGTCCTTTGTTCCCGTGGATGATACAGCGGAGATCACTCAGCTGACTCTGAAAAATGAAGACTCTTCTGCCCGCAGTTTTACCCTCTTCTCTTATGTAGAATGGTGTCTGTGGAATGCCGATGATGATATGAAGAACTTCCAGCGAAACTTCTCCACCGGCGAAGTGGAAGTCATCGGTTCCACCATTTATCACAAGACCGAGTATCGTGAGAGACGCAATCACTATGCGGTATATTCCGTCAACAGTCCCATCGACGGCTTCGATACCATCCGGACCAGCTTCATCGGAACCTATAACGGAGCAGACCACCCCGAAGCAGTGGAAAACGGTGCCTGCACCAATTCCGTTGCCAGTGGTTGGCAGCCCATCGCAGCACATCAGATCAATGTGACCCTGCAGCCCGGCGAAGCAAAGACCTTTATTTTTGTATTAGGTTATTGTGAAAATCCCGAAGATCAGAAGTGGGAAAAGCAGGATGTGATCAACAAAGCTCCTGCAAACGCCCTTTTATCCAGATATCAGAAGGATGAAGATGTAGAGCGGGAATTTGCCAGGTTAAATGCCTACTGGGATGACCTGCTTACCAGATATACCCTGGAATCCGGCAACGATAAGGTTAACCGTATGGTCAACATCTGGAACCAGTACCAGTGCATGGTTACCTTTAACATGTCCCGTTCCGCTTCCTATTATGAGTCCGGTATCGGCCGTGGTATGGGCTTTAGGGATTCCTGTCAGGATCTTCTGGGCTTCGTACATCTGATCCCGGAACGCGCAAGAGAGCGTATCATTGATATCGCTTCCACCCAGTTTGTGGATGGCAGCGCTTATCATCAGTACCAGCCTCTGACCAAGCGCGGTAATTCCGACATCGGCAGCGGCTTCAACGACGATCCTCTGTGGCTCATCGCCGGAACCAGCGCTTACATCAAGGAAACCGGGGACACCTCCATCTTAAAGGAGATCGTTCCTTACGATAACGATATGTCCGTTGCGACTCCTCTCATGGAGCACTTAAAGCGGTCCTTCGATTACACCGTAAACCACAAAGGTCCTCACAATCTGCCCCTGATCGGCCGTGCCGACTGGAACGACTGTCTGAACCTGAACTGCTTCTCCGAGCATCCCGGTGAGTCCTTCCAGACCTTTGGACCTTCCGAAGGACCGGTTGCGGAATCCGTATTCATCGCCGGCATGTTTGTAAAGTACGGTAAGGAATATGCAGATCTGTGCCGCCTCACCGGCGACAGCGCAGAAGCAGACCGCGCCGAGAAGGAAGTGGCCGTTATGTACGATACCGTTCTGCAGAACGGCTGGGACGGTGACTGGTTCATCCGCGCCTTTGATGCCTACGGCAACAAGATCGGTTCCCACGAATGCGAAGAAGGAAAGATCTTCATCGAGTCCAACGGTTTCTGCTCTCTGGCAGGCATCGGCGTAAAGGAAGGTCTGGCCCAGAAAGCTCTGGATTCCGTTAAGAAATACCTGGATACCGACTACGGCGTAATGATCCTGCAGCCTGCATACACCCGTTATCACCTGGAACTGGGTGAGATCAGCTCCTATCCTCCGGGGTATAAGGAAAATGCCGGTATCTTCTGCCACAACAATCCCTGGGTATCCATTGCCGAAACCGTCATTGGACGAGGCGATCGTGCCTTTGAGGTATATAAGAAGACCTGTCCTGCTTACACCGAGGAGATCAGTGAGATCCACCGCACCGAGCCTTACATCTACTGCCAGATGGTGGCAGGAAAAGATGCCAAGTTCCACGGCGAAGGAAAGAACAGCTGGCTCACCGGTACCGCAGCATGGACCTTCGTAAACATCAGCCAGTACATCTTAGGTGTTGCACCTACCTTGTCCGGCCTGTCCGTTGATCCCTGCGTTCCCGCAGATTTCGGTGATTTCACCATCACCCGTAAGTTCCGGGAAGGCGCCTACCACATTCAGGTAAAGCATCCTGCCGGCGTGCAGAAGGGCGTGAAGTCCATGACCGTTGACGGTGCTCCCGTAGAAGGCAATGTGATCCCTTATGTAAAGGGTAAGACCTCCTACGACGTAGTGGTAGAGATGGGCTAAGCCATTTAACCTTGTCAGTTTCTTATTTCATTTTTCCCCATATCTTGTAAGTAGAAAGGCCCCCCGATTCCCCTCGGAGGGCCTTTCGCATATCTTCCTTTTTGACACTGCTTCTGCCGAAACGTTACTATTTCGCTGAATCTCTTCATTTTTCTATGGAAATCTCCATGGTAAAATACAGGTAAAATCATATACAGAAGGAGTCAGCTTACCATGTATAAATCCTCAAAATGGATCCTGGCCGCCCTTTGCGGCCTGTTTCTTATATCCCTGACCGGCTGCGGAAGGACGTCTTCCACTGCAGAGCCTGATCAGGCAAATCCCACACAGGAGGCCTCTTCCATGGAAAATGTTACGCAAGAAGGAGCACTGGATTTTAATGCTGCTTTGGATGGGATCACTACCGGTTCCATTCTGGCAAACCGCAGTGTGCACGATCCTTCCGTTCTACAGGTGGGAGATACCTATTATATTTTCGGTTCCCATATGACCGCCGCCAAATCCACCGATCTGCTGTCCTGGCTGAACGTAGGGGACGGATACAACAGTCAGAATCCCGTCTACAAGGAACTGTACGCATCCAAAGATGTCTTCCGCTATGCCGGAAAGGCAGGAAGTGTCGTTCCTACCGATGACAAACGCTGTCATCTTTGGGCTCCGGATGTGATCTACAACAAGACCATGGGCTGCTACTGCATGTACTACTGTGCTTCGTCCACCTGGAACTGCTCCACCCTTGGTTTTGCCACTTCCGATAAACCGGAAGGTCCCTACGTATGGGCCGGTGATCTCATCTATTCCGGCATCACCAACGATACCCTGGCAGAAACCGACGTGCTGTCCTATGTTTCCGAAGATTATGCCCGTTCCCACTATATTAAAAAGGACGGCAGCTACGACTTTGATCACTATCCCAATGCCCTGGATCCTACCGTTTTCTATGACGAAGACGATCGGCTGTGGATGGTCTACGGTTCCTGGTCCGGCGGCATTTTCCTGATCGAGCTGGATCCGGCAACCGGCCAGGTGATCCATCCGGAAGCAGATGAAGAAAACCACGTGGATCCCTACTTTGGAAAGTGGCTGCTGGGCGGCTACCATCACTCCATCGAAGGGCCTTATATCCTGTATGACAAAGAAGCCGGCTATTATTACCTGTATGTCTCCTACGGTGGCCTGGCCCGTACCGGCGGCTACCAGATCCGGTGTTATCGCAGCAGGACCGTGGACGGCCTGTATGTGGACATGAATGGAAAGGGCGAAACCTGTGCAGACCGATCAGATCACGCCCCCTACGGCTTAAAGCTCTCCGGCAACTATATGCTGCCCAGTCTGACCTGTGCCTATATGGCAACCGGCCATAATTCCGCTTTTATCGATGAAACCACCGGCAAACGCTATCTCGTCTACCATACCCGCTTTGACCAGGGCACCGAAACTCATTATCCCCGGGTAAAAGAGTACCTGTTAAATGCAGAAGCATGGCCCTGCCTGCTGCCCTACGAGCCCATTCAGACAGCAGCCCAGGCAGAGCCTTCGGATACCGCATCTGTGGCAGGCCGTTACTACATGATCGATCAGGGACTGTCCATCGATGCCCGGATCGCACAGCCCACCATCCTGTATCTGATGGCAGATGGTAGCGCCGTTACGGAAAATGCCACCGGCACCTGGTCTCTCACCGAGGGGACCAACTACCTGACCATCCAACTGGAGGGCAAGACCTACAGCGGCGTAACCGCAAAGCAAAAAGATCTGGCCGGCACACCGGTAAAAGTCTTCTCTGCTGTAGGCGAAAACAAGAGCATCTGGGGCGTTTGCTACGAATAAAAAAGACTATTTCAACAAATGTAACAAAAATAGAGCTTCAAAGTCTACCACTGTGTCATAGTTTTTTCTTTCGGTTCGTTCTAAAATAAGAAAGGAATCGATCCAGATTTAAAAAACTGTTTTCCAGGAGGCGCCGCTATGCCCAAGCATCCGGATTATCTTTCCATCGGAAAGGTTGCAAAGCTGAAAAATGTGAGCATCAAGTCCCTGCGCTACTATGACCGCATCGGGATCCTGACGCCCGCCTATGTGGATAAAGTTTCCAAATACCGCTATTACACCAGAGAGCAGCTTTATCTTCTGGATGCCATACGGTTATGCCTTGCCCTGGGTATCCCCCTTCGGGATCTGAACCGGTACGTTCAGGAAGATCATACCGTCAATCTCCAGAACCTACTCTACGATGGAAAGGAAATGGCGGAAAAGCGTCTCCGGGAGATCCAGGAAGCGCTTTCCACCCTGCAGGATACCCTGGCAGAATTGTCCAAGGTGGCAGATACCACTGCGGTCAATGTGCAGCCCATCACACCTGCAACCAACGCTGCAAAAGCTCCTTCCGAGAGCCATCCGAAAGAAGCATCTGTTAAACAGGACGAACATTCCTCATCCGAACCAAGCGCTGTATCGAAGGCAGAAACCGGAAGTCTGCCCATCTACCCAAGAAGGCATCTGCTGGCCGTTCCCATGGAGAGCGATATCTCGCCCAAATATTTCGGCCAGTATATCCTGAAATTGTTCGTTTCCGCCCAGCAGGCCGGATTGTCTGTTGGCTATCCTTCCGCGGTCATCTATCAGAAGACCCATGCGGGGGTAAAGCGCTTTATGGCCATGCAGATCCGCGTCCCGGAAGGGGGCGGTACCCCGTTTATTTCCGATAACGCGGAAGGTATCACCGTATTTACCTTCCCGGAAGGACCTTTGTATCTTTCGGAAAATGCAGAACGTATTCCCTTCTCCGATCCTGCTCTCCTCTCCCGGACGCCTCGCGCCGAAGCAGAAGGATACTTTGCCAAGGGCGATATCCTGGTCGAAGAAGATTGTATGGATCCGCAGCTTAAGGAAGCCGGCGTCGGATTTCTCCTGATGACACCGGTCCTCTAGAACCCCTATTTCACCGTTTTCGATTTCACAACAAACCTATGAAACTGTATCACACCGCTTTTCTGGAAATTAAAGAACCGGACCTGACCCACGGCCGCAAGAACGCGGATTTCGGACAGGGGTTTTATTTAACCCCCGATGAAGCCTTTGCCACCAGATGGGCGAAAGCAAAGAAAGATGCACAGACCTTTGTAAACTCCTATGAACTGGATACCGAAGGCCTTTCCATTAAGGAATGGACCGCGCGAAATGAAGAATGGTTTTCCTATCTCTTCGGAAATCGCCGTCTGGAGCCGGATCCTTTCAAAGACTATGACGTGATCATCGGCCCCATCGCCAATGACACCATCTACGATGTCCTGGGACTTACCACCAGCGGATTTCTTTCCAAAGAAGAATCCCTTTCTCTGTTACTGGTAGGGCCCTGCTACAAACAGGTGACCATCAAAAGTGAAAAAGCAAGAAAGCACCTGCATTTTCTCTCCTCCCGGATCATGACGCCGGAGGAACTAAAGGAGTACGGCGATCTCTTAAAGCAGGAACAAAATGATTATCAGGCACTGTTTGCACAGGCCATGAAAAAACTGGAAGACGACTAAGCGCCTTCCGGTTTTTTATTTTCCGTTTGAAACGATCATTCTAACAAAGTATTTGGAAAAAGTCCGTTCAAAATCTTACGAACGACGTTCGGACAAAAGCCAGGCTGCAATATGTACCGCCTGCTCGAAGCTTCCTTCCCGGATCATGTTTTCGATCGCATCTTTGCTGTAGCGTTCCACTTTCAGAAACTCCGTTTCATCCAGGTGCTGCGCAGAAACCTTCCGGCAGTTTTTCGCCGCATACAGAAATGCGTAATTATCGGAAATGGTGGCATTGGAGGGCACCGTCAGGAGGTGCTCCCATTCGTCGGATTCGTATCCGGTTTCTTCCAGCAGTTCCCGTTTGGCCGCTTCCAGAGCCCCTTCCGCCGAGGTGTCGTCTGCTCCGCCGTATTCTTTCCCGTCCTTTCGCTCGATCCCACCTGCCACAAACTCTGTGGTCACTTTTTTGATCCCCTGGCGGTACTGCCGCACGCACAGGTATTTCCCTTCCGTATCCGATGCCACGATCACCACATAGTTACGGCGGCTGTAGGAATAGAAGGGCTCATATACCGATCCGTCCGGAAAACGGTAGGCAGACTTTCGAAAATCCACCCACTCATCCTGCACGATGTGTTCACAACTGATCTCTTCCCACTCTAAGGGGTCTTTTGCGTTCTCATTCTGATCCTTCATAGTTTTTCAAATCCTTTTCTCGATCTTTCCGGGCCGTTTTTGCTACCCGGTCCCATCGGTTTCCTGCGCAGTTTTCCCTGTCAACGGTATTCCCCGAATTGATTTACCGTGTCCAGCGATACAGTCCTGCATAAACACCGTCCAACGCCATGAGTTCCTCATGAGTTCCCGACTCTTCGATACCGTTTTCCGTAAGTACCAGGATGCGCTGGGCATTTTTAATGGTGGAAAGTCTGTGCGCGATCACGAAGGTGGTCCGGTTGTGGGCCAGACGCTCCAGAGAATCCTTTACGATCTTCTCGCTTTCATTATCCAAGGCGCTGGTGGCTTCATCAAAGATCAGGATCGGCGGATTCTTTAAAAATACCCGGGCGATGGAAAGGCGCTGCTTCTGACCGCCGGATAACTTCACACCTCTCTGGCCGATGTCCGTATCATAACCGTTGGGAAGTCCCATGATAAAGTCATGGGCATTGGCCAGTTTGGCTGCCGCAACGATCTCCTCATCGGTGGCATCCGGCCGGCCGTAACGGATATTCTCCAGAACCGTTCCCGCAAAAAGGTACACATCCTGCTGCACGATGCCGATGTTGTCCCGAAGGCTCTTTAAGGTCACATCCCGGATATCCTTTCCGTCGATGCTGATGCTGCCCCCGGTTACATCATAGAAGCGGGGGATCAGACTGCACAGCGTGGTCTTGCCCCCTCCGGAGGAACCAACCAGCGCCACATAAGCCCCTGCAGGTACATCCAGGCTGATATGCCGCAGCACTCTATGTGCCGTGTCCTTATACTTAAAGGAAACATCGTCAAATACAATGTGCCCCTTTACATCCGTTAATGCCACTGCATTTTTCTTATCCTGAATATCCGGCTCGATATCCATGATCTCCATGAAACGCTCAAAGCCGGAGTAGCCGTTCTGGAACTGCTCCGCAAAATCGATCAGGGTACGGATGGGATCCGTAAAAACGTTGATATACAACAGGAAGGTAACAAAATCCGATACGTTCACCAATCCCTTCGTCAGCAGGATCCCGCCGGCGATGATCACGATCACGTTGATCAGCAGGGTAAAGGCGCTCATGCCGGAATGGTAAAAGCCCATGTAGAAATAACTGTTGCCCTTGGCCTTTAGAAAGCCTTCATTGCCCACACGGAACTTCTCGTTTTCGATAGCTTCGTTGGCAAAGGACTTTACCACGCGGATACCGGACAGGTTATCCTCGATCTGGGTATTGATCTCCGCGATCTTTACCCGGTTCATGCGGAAGGCCTGCTTCATCTTCCGGTTCAGATAATAGGCATATACAAACATCACCGGAACCATGATGAAAGCCGCTATGGTCAGATAACCGCTGATATGGACCAGGATCACAAAGGCACCGATCAGCTTGATAAAGGAAATGGCGATGTTTTCCGGACCATGGTGCAACAGCTCGGTGATGTCAAAGAGGTCGTTGGTGACACGGCTCATGAGCTGGCCCACCTTCTGTTCATCATAAAAAGCAAAGGACAGCTTCTGATAATGGGCAAAGATCTGGGATCGCATATCCCGCTCCATCCTTGCCCCCATCACATGGCCGATGGTGGTGATGTAGAAGTTGGAAACAAACTGGATCACCACCAGTACGATCAGGATCACGCCGATCCGGATCACTGCCTGCAGCGCTTCTTCGGAGCTCATGGATGCGATCCCCGATGTGATATAACGCACCGCCAGGGGGATCACCAAGGCTACGCCCGATGCCAGAAAGGCAAAGAACATATCCAGCAGGAACGTTCCCATATAAGGTTTGTAATAGCGGATCAGCCGCTTTAAGTTTTTCTTCATAAGATCTGTACCCTCATAAAAGATTCGTTACACGTTCCTTTATTATGCGATAAGCTTCCAAACCTTCACAACCCCTTTTTTACGATTCTCTTACCGGGAAACAGAAAATCCCAATGCAAAGCACCACGCTCTGCATTGGGATCCGTATGTGTTCTGATAGGGCCGGTTCCGTTTCCTTACTCTTCCGGCGTATACGCAAAAGCCACAAAGTCCTCCCGGGTCCGGTAGGTATCGTGCAGTTTGTGCACAAAGTCCGGATCCTTTGGCTCGTTATAGATCTGCAACTGGCAGATGTCTCCTTCAAAGGAGGGCTGGAAAACATCCCCGCCTAAGATGATCCACTTTACCAGATAGTTGGTCGGCACCTTCTCCATCCGGTTAGTAGGTTCTCCGTTGATATAGGTAGCCAGGATCTCTGTCTTGGCATTGTAGGTCACCACAAAATGCCACCACACATTTTCCTGCAGGGGAAGCCCCGTCAGATCATACCATCCGTTGATCTCCGTGGAATCCCGATCTCTGACCGCAGACATATTCTCCACGATCAGCGGATTGATGGTGAGAAATCCTGTCTCAAACTTGATATACAAAGCCGATGTCCAGATATAGTTATGGGTCGGCCGGATCCACAGGGAAATGGTAAAGCTGTCATTGATGATGGTATCAATGGGAATGTGCACCACATTCTGTCCGGTAGGACCGCCGGGAAAATGGATCGCCTTGGTGTCCTTGAAAATACCGTCCACAAAGGAATATTTCCCCACTGCCTTGGCCGTCTTTACGCCGGTCTTGGAGGACAGATCCCCATCCAGCGGGAAGGTAAAATGATCTCTGGGATTGCTGGTGTACTGATGGGCAAATTCCTCAAATTCATCCAGGGGAATGGGCATGGCGTAGTAAAAGCCCTGGGCCAGCTGACAGCCGCAGCTGGTCAGAAAGTCCACCTGTTCCTTGGTCTCTACCCCCTCGGTGATCACTTCCACCTTCAGGTCTCTGCACATGCGGATGATGTTCTTGATAATGGTCTTTCCCCGATCCGTATCCGAGGAAATATGGAGGAATCCCCGATCGATCTTTACCGTATCGATGGCGATATCCTTTAACAGGTTCAGGGCGGAAAAGCCGGATCCAAAGTCATCAATGGAAACCAGAAAGCCCTGCTTTTGCAGACAATCCACCATCTGGATGATCTCATCGCTGTCCCGAATGAAAACCCGCTCCGTAATTTCGATCTCCAGCTGTTCATGGGGGATCCCGTAACGATCCGCGATCTCTGCCAGTTCCATGGGGAAACGGTCATTATACAGATGTCTGCGGGAAAAGTTCACGGAAACAGGCACATCCGCATAGCGTTGCCCCTTCCATCCCTGTTTGATCCGACAGACTTCCTCAAAGACATAATAATCCAAACGGGTGATAAAGCCGTTTCGTTCAAACAATTCAATGTATTTCGCCGGAAGGCGCACCCCCTCCTGGGGATGTACCCAACGGGACAAGGCTTCCGCACCGATGAGTTGGGACGTAACCATATTGATCTTCGGCTGGAAATACACCTGAAACTGCCCCTTCTTCAAGGCATCTTCCATTTCCACCTCAATGGTGTGGTTGTATCTGACTTCCTTATCATCCTTGTAAACGGCATACTGGGCCTTGCCGTTAAATTTGGCCTGATACATGGCAGTATCACACTTTGCCAGGATATCGTCCAGCCCTTTGGATACAGCCTGATGATAAACAATGCCCAGGCTTAAGGAAACCCAGGACATGATATCCTGCCGGAAAGAAAGCTGACGGATCCCCTCCAGCATGGATTTGGCTATATTTTCCACCGTCTTGCGGTCATACTCTTCCTCCGGAAACAGGATCACAAACTCGTCTCCGCCAATCCGTGCCACATAGGCTCTGGACTGTTCCCGGATCATTCCCGAAACCACCGACAGCAGTTCATCTCCTGCCGCATGACCGTAAATATCGTTCACCTTTTTGAAATTATCCAGATCAATAAACATGGCATGAATGAAGCTGCCATCCGGATAGGATTCAAAATGGGCATACAACCCTCTCCGATTTTCCAGTCCGGTCAGGTAATCGATGAGGGCCAACCGCTCATTGTCTACTTTTTTCTGATCCATCCTATACTCCCGAAAGAAATAACATACTAATTATTATTATACACGGAAGGTGTCAGATATCATCTAAAATATAGAACCGAATCGTCGATTTCCGAAACGGATGAAAAGCCGGTATTGCTCATGATAAACCGCAGCTGCCCTCGCATATCTTCCAGATAGTTCTTCACACCCTCCGCTCCGTTTTCCTCCAGGGAAGGCATCATCGCTCTGCCCACAGCTGCCCCGTCTGCTCCCAGGGCCAGCGCTTTAAAAACATCTGCGCCGCTTTCAATGCCGCAGTCCACAAAGATCTTTACGTCCGTTCCCGCCAGGGCTTTTCGGATCGCCGGCAGCACCAGCATAGGCGGAAGGGCATAAGGCATCCGGCCGTGATGGTGACTGACGATGATGGCCTTTGCACCGATTTGGGCACTGCGCAGGGCATCCTGCACACTGAGGACCCCTTTTATCACAAAGGGAAGCTTGTAATCCTGGACATAGGAAGCGAGCATCTCCGATGTCTGGGCGGTCATTTCTTCTCCCACCACCACATCATAGCCTTCGTTTCCGAAAATATGATCAATATCCATACCGATGGCAAATGCTCCGACATCTACCGCATAGGCAAACTGATCCCGGACCTTTCCCTGATCCGCATAGGGCTTTACGATCCGCACCGTCTTGGCTCCGATATCGACGATCTGCTGAAAGGCGTCATTTTCCATCATGCCGCAGAAATTCAGGATATTGCACTGCTTTGCCGCAAGGGAATACTCCTCCAGGCCGTTCTTCTCCCGGTTTTTATAATGTCCCAAATGGGAAAACGCCGGCGTCAGCACCGGGCTGTCAAAGGTGGTTCCGAAATAAGTCACTTTGGTATCTGCTACTTTGGCATCGATCAAACGCTGTTCGATCAGAATGGAATCCATATACTCTGCTGTGATGCGATTGGCATCGCTGATCCGTTGGTAGTCCATGTGGGTTCTCCTTTTTACGGTTTTCGTTTTCAGATGCTGTGATCTGCCTGTCTCTTATACAATATTATAAAGCAACAAATTCCTTCCTTTCAGCATTTTTCGTGTTTTTCCCCTGCTGCTTATATTTTTATTTTTCCTGTTTTTTCCCCTTGACACAAACCATAAAAATGGATAGTATAGTTAAGTACGATTTTTGTATGTGTGCGTGTAGCTCAGCTGGATAGAGCGTTTGGCTACGGACCAAAAGGTCGTGGGTTCGAATCCTATCACGCACGCTAAAAAAGCTGCAGGGCAAATGCCCCGCAGCTTTTTTCATGCTCATTTTATGCAATTTTCCGGAAAGGCATATCGTTCCTCCCTGCAGGAGAACTGATGGCATGCCGAAAGGATTACTGGATGGAGATCAGTTTCTTCTCTTCTACCTTCGGCTGCTCCTCTTTCTTAGGGATGCACAGCTTCAGGACGCCATCGTTAAAGGCTGCCTGAATATCGCTTTGTTCAATGTTCTCACCTACATAGAAGCTTCTCTGATACATACCGGAGTAGCGTTCCTTACGGATCAGTTTGCCTGCCTTATCTTTTTCTTCACTGTCCTCCGTATGCTGCGCGGATACGGTCAGATAGCCTTCCTTTAATTCTGCCTGCAGTTCTTCTTTCTTAAATCCGGGAAGCTCCAGATCCAGTTCAAAGTGATCATCGAACTCCTTTACATCCGTTGTCATGGGAACCGGCTTCATGGACTTGGGCTGCGGCCCTCTTCTGGTGGTAACACCCCAGGGATTGGTCAGAACATCATCAAATAAATCTTCAAGATCGGTTGTAAAAATGCTGGGTACTAACATGGTAACTACCTCCTTTATCAAGCGGACATCTGTTTACGATGTCGTTGTGTGTTTGGTTGCTCAAGAGGTTGTTTCTTTTATTTCCTCTTGATGCTTTTGTTATAGTCCCTTTTGTTAGCACTGTCAATAGTTGAGTGCTAATGATTCTCTAAACAAATCATTAACGAATTATAAACTGACATTTTTCCTTTATTTTCGGTATTTCCCGCAGATTTCATAGGTTCCTTTTGTAAAGATCCGGCTTCTTAACTCTTCTTCGGAGATTGCCTGTCCGTTCAGGGAAAGGTCTGCCAGCGGAGCATCCGGCACAAAGGTTGCCTGTCCGTTGTAGGGAACGGTGAAGGTAAACGTAACCTGTTTTCCCTTGCGTTTCCATCCGGATTCATACCGGCCCGCCGTCAGATCCACACAAGCCCGCATGTCCCCGATCCGCTCATCGGTATGGGGTGCGATCCGAAGGCATCTTCCCGTAATGTGTTCTTCATCCACACAGATGCCGCAGACCGTTGTATAGATCCACTCCACAATGGCGCCGTAGGCATAATGATTAAAGCTGTTCATACCCGTCCCGCTGACGGTTCCGTCCGGCAGCATGGAATTCCACCGCTCCCAGATGGTAGTAGCCCCCATATTGACCTCATAGAGCCAGCTGGGGTAATCCTCGTTTAAAAGCAGGGTAAAGGCTTCCTCAGTATGCCCTGTTTTGGTCAGGGCCTGGCACAGATAGGCGGTTCCCACAAATCCCGTGGACAGATGATGGTTCCATTTCCCAAGAAGGCGCATCAGCTCCCATCCTGCCACTTCCATTTCCTCCGGATCAAACAGGTCAAACCAGATGGCAAGGGCATAGGCGGTCTGGGTATCGATGGAAAGGCATCCGTTTGTCGTCCGGTATTTTGCCCGGATCGCCTCCCGCACTTCTGTGCTGCGCTTACTGTAAAAATCGGCATCCTCCTGTTTTCCCAGGAGTGCTGCTGCCCCTGCGGTCAGCTTTAAGGACTGCATATAGTAGCAGGAGGAAACGAAGTATACATCCGTTCCGCCCCTGAGGTTTTCCATTCCGGTGGTATCCCCTTCCACATCCAGGGCCAGCCAGTCTCCGAAGTGGAAACCGCAATCCCACAGTCTTCTGCTGCCGCAGTGTGTTTCCTCCATATGGATCATGAAATCGCACCAGGCTTTCATATTGGCATATTCTTCCGAAAGCCAGGATTTGTTCCCGTAATGCAGATACAGATTCCAGGGAATAAACACCGCTGCATCGCCCCAGGCGCAGGATCCTGCTTCGCCCCACTGATCCTTGCTCATATCAAAGGGCGGTTCGCCTTTCTTCTCCCGTCCGATGGAGAGAATATCCGGCACCACAAAGGGTACGGCCCCTCCCAGGTCTTTCTGCTCATAGCACATATCCGCGAGATATTTCCGGAAAAAGGAAGGGGTCTCCATGTGATAGGAAGCTGCTCCGGAAAAGATCTGGGCATCTCCTGTCCAGCCACAGCGCTCGTCTCTCTGGGGACAGTCCGTGGGAATATCCAGGAAATTGTCCTTCTGACTCCATTTGGTGTTTTCGATCAGTCTTGCCAGCTTCTCGTGACTGGTGGTGATCTGTCCGGTCTCTTCCAGGTCGGAATAGAGGGCTACTGCCTCGAAATCCGCTGCCTGTATTTCTTCCTCCGATAATCCCAGTACTTTCACATACCGAAAGCCATAGAAGGTGAAGCGGGGTCTTACCTCCTTTTCTTTGCCTGCACTGATATAGGAAAATTCCGCATCCGCAGAGCGCAGATTATCCCGATAGAAATTGCCCTGCTGCAGCACTTCTCCATAGTACAGATGCACCTTGTGTCCTGCGGGCATATGATCCGTAAAGCTTGCCCAGCCGGTAATTTCCTGCCCAAAGTCCAGCACCAGTTCCCCTGCAGGTGTCCGGAGGATCTCTACCGGTTTTAATGTCTCATGGCCTTTTACAGGCAGGCCGACCATGGGAGATAATGTCCCCTTCGGAAGGCCGGTAGCTCTGACCGCTGTCTGCAGATCTCTGCCCCTATCCCCTCCTGCTCCGGAAGCTGCTTCACAACTGTTTTCACCGGTTTGCGTTTCACAACCGATTTCTTCGGATAACGGATCACACCATACTTCTCCGTCATAGATCCCCGACAGGAGTACGGGAGAAGGGGCGCATTCCCAGCTTTCGTCGGTCACGATCCATATATCTGCCGCGCCAGTCCGGATATGCAGGTCCGCAAGGAGGAGAAATTCCTGCCCGTAGTATTCCCGCAGCTGTCCGCCGTCCATATAGCCAAAGCGGCCCTTATACCAGCCGTTTCCCAAAAGGACTTCCAGAGTATTTTCCCCTTCCTTTAACAGGCTCCTCACATCATAAGTCTGATACTGGATCCAGTAGCGATAGTCTGTAAAATAAGGGGTCAGATACTGATCCCCGATCCTTCTGCCGTTCAGATAGGCTTCATAGAGTCCCAACCCGCAGATGTACAGTCTGGAAACCGTATCCTCCTGCAGGTTCGATGCATTCAGGGTGAAGTGCTTCCGAAATACAGGATGCACCTCCTGATCAAAGGGCGAGGTGATCCACTGTCCCCGGAAGGAGCTTTCCGAATGGCCGCCCTCCAGGGTTGCCACCGGGCTTTCTCCGGCATCCCCACAGTCATCCGCAGCCTTTATTTTCCAATAGTAGGTTTTTCCGGGCTGCAGCTCTACCTGAGGCGTATAGGGGCTTTGCAGGGCTTTTCCCTTTTCTGTATGCACGATCCTTCCAAATGCCGGATCCTCTGCCAGCTCAAATTCCGTGCAGGTGATCCTTTCCCCCTTTCCATCCGTCACATTCCAGGTAAAAACGGGATGTTCCAATGAGATGCCTATGGGATTTCTCTGATAGTTACACTTTAGATCTGTGATCTGCATGGGATCCTCCATTTTTTCTGCCCTGCTGGGGAGCATCAATAGATTGGCGTCACGTTTACGATATTGTCGTGTTCATCCACCTGAAAGCTCCAAAGGCCGTATCCCGGGTACCGGTGGTCCGTCAGGTAGTAGGTGTTATCCACCTTTGTAATATTGTAGGGCGTTCCTCCGCCCAGAAAATATGCATAGATGTCTTCATAATCTCCGTCCATCAGCCGATGTAGATCTTGCGTACGGATAAAGGTGGCCGCATCCTGGTTACCCGCCAGATCCGTGGAGATCGTAATGTAATAGTAATTTCCGATGTGGATCAGATTGGCCATGCCGGAAATGGATTCCGGAACCGGGATCACTTCCTTTACTTCGAAAGTATCCTTATCCACCACTGTGATGGCGGCATCGCCCGAGATCAGATAGATGGTATCGCCTTCTATATAGAAAGAGCGCACATAGACACCGTTTAAGGCTTCCACCTGCTTGATATCCGAGAGATACACCTTGCGGGAATCCTTCTCCCGTTTGATCAGATACATCTCCCCGGTCATACTGCTCCAGGCATAGAAGGTTTCATCGGCTTCATTGTAAACCACATAGTGGGGTCGGACACCGATGTTCGTCAGCTCCTGGGTAAGGGTAAAGGAAACTCCCTCTTCTCCGCTGGTTTCCTCAAATACAAGAATTCTTGCATTCTCCGTATCGTCGGCCAAAAACACCTCTCCGTCGGAACAGATGGTGTGGCCTCTGTCGATCGCATCGGTCATAACCGACCAGGTATTCAGTGGATCGGTAAGGTTTGTATGATACAAGATCTGGTTGTGATAGCAGTCCACGATGAAATAAATGTCCCCTACCCGGTTTAACTGGGTGGGAACACTCAGTTCAGAGTAGGAATTGACCTTCACAGTCGAAGATGTTTCCTCTTTTGCAAGTTCCTCCTGTACCGGACTTGCATAACGGATGGGTTCTTTTTCCGGTGGTGTGACAGAGGTGACGGCACGATTTCGAAAGTAGATGAAAAGCCCGAAAATAAGAGCAACTGACACAGACGTCAGGAGCATTTTTGCAGTTGACTGAGTAGGTTTTGATTTCACGATTTTGACCTCGGATTTTTAAAATAACTAATGTTTCTAAATGTAACTATAGCAGATTTAAAATGCTTTGATAACTGATGTTCTGTAATAATTTGCAACCACAAAAAAGGATGGCCACTTCATGTGGTCATCCTTTTGTTTATTCCTTTCGGATGTCAATCCTCTTACTTATTGGCTGCTCCCTTTGTGGACAGCATCTTCAGATATCCGTTGATGAACAGATCAATGCTGCCGTCCATGACGGCATCCACGTTGCTGGTCTCCACGTCGGTACGCAGATCCTTTACCAGCTTATAGGGCTGCATAACGTAGGAACGGATCTGATTGCCCCAGGCGATATCCGAGACTTCTCCGCGGATATCGGAGAGTTTCTCTTCCTGCTCCTCCAGCTTTAACATATACAGCTTGGACTTTAACATCTGCATCGCCTTGTCCTTATTCTGGAACTGGCTACGCTCGTTCTGGCAGGTTACCACGATTCCCGTAGGGAAGTGGGTGATACGGATCGCCGAAGAGGTCTTGTTGATATGCTGACCACCGGCACCGCTGCTTCGGTAGGTATCGATCCGGATGTCTTCATCCTTGATCTCGATATCCAGATCCTGCTCGATCTCCGGCATAACATCCAGGGATACAAAGGAGGTCTGACGCTTGCCCTGGGCATTAAAGGGAGAGATGCGCACCAGACGGTGCACGCCCTTTTCGCTCTTTAAATAGCCGTAGGCATTTAAGCCGTTGATCTGGAAGGTCACGGACTTGATACCGGCTTCGTCTCCGTCCAGGAAATCCAGTTCCTGCACCTCAAAGCCCTTCCGCTCTGCCCAGCGGGTATACATACGATACAGCATGCTGCACCAGTCGCAGCTCTCCGTACCGCCCGCACCGGCATTTAACTTCAGGATCGCATTGTTGGCATCGAACTCTCCGGATAACAGGGTGCTGATGCGGATAGCTTCCAGGGTTTCCTCAAAGCTGTCCAACTCTGCCCGGATGTCCGGGATGATGGCTGGATCGTTATCCTCATAGCCCATCTCGATGAGATCCAGGATATCACCGTACTGCTGAGACAATCCGTTGATCTGTGCCACCGTGTCCTTCAGGTTCTTTGCTTCTTTTACTTTTACATTGGATACTTCCGGCTTATCCCAGAATCCGGGCGCCTGCATTTCCATATCCAATTCTTCGATTCGCCTTTCCTTTTCAGGTAAGTTAAAGTGAATCCCTCACTTCCGCAAGAGGAGTTTCATAGGCGAGTAATTCCTGTTTCATCTGATCTAATTCAACCACTTACGTTCACCACGCTTTCTTCTCATAGATTTACAGCTCTGTTTCTAAGGCCCTGCTGCCCGGGCCGGGAGGCGATCACACAGTTCCGGATCGCACGAAGCATTTCTGCCGCAATGGCATTTTGATCGCACTAAGCATTTCTGCCGCAGCAGTTCTTGTATTTCTTACCGCTTCCGCAAGGGCAGGGATCGTTGGGATATACCTTTGCCTGAATACGTTTCTTGGGCTCTCTCGGGCCTTCCTCGGTCTTATTGGTGCCGGTTACCTTGGCAACCTGCTCACGCTCTACCTTCTGCTCCACACGAATGTGCATCAGCAGACGGACAGTTTCTTCCTTGATGCTCTGGGTCATGGACTCGAACATGTCATAGCCCAGGGAACGGTACTCAACCAGGGGATCTCTCTGGGCATAAGCCTGCAGGCCGATACCCTGACGAAGCTGTTCCATATCGTCAATGTGATCCATCCAGTTGCGGTCCACAACTTTTAAGAGAACCACACGTTCCAATTCACGGACCATCTCGGGATTGGGGAATTCCGCTTCCTTGCTCTCATAGAGCTTTACCGCTTCTTCCTTTAACTGCTGCTTTAAGCCGTTCTTGGTCGGCTTCTTGACACGCTCCTTGGTCACAGGCTCCAGGGGAATATTGGGAAGCAGGAGCTCGTTTAACTCCTTGTAGTTCCAATCCTCATATCCGTCATCCTCACCGATGGCCATGTCCACACAGCTCTCGGTCAGGTCGGTGATAAACTTAAATACCGCATCCCGCATGTTCTCGCCGTTTAAGACGCGCAGACGCTCTGCATAGATGCTTTCACGCTGCTCGTTCATAACCTGGTCATAATCCAGCAGGTTCTTACGGATGCCGTAGTTGTTTGCCTCGATCTTCTTCTGGGCGGATTCGATGGCCTTGGTCAGCTGCTTGTGCTCGATCTCCTGTCCTTCCGGAACGCCCAGCATGTTGAACATGGCGATCATACGCTCGGAACCGAACAGACGCATCAGATCGTCTTCCAGGGAAATGTAGAAACGGGATTCACCCACGTCTCCCTGACGGCCGGAACGTCCGCGGAGCTGATTATCGATACGTCTGGACTCGTGGCGCTCGGTACCGATGATCTTCAGACCGCCGGCTGCTCTGGCTTCGTCATCCAGCTTGATATCCGTACCACGACCGGCCATGTTGGTGGCGATGGTAACGGCGCCGTGAATACCGGCATCTGCTACGATCTCCGCTTCCAGTTCGTGGAACTTGGCATTTAAAACCTTATGAGGAATGCCGCGTCTTTGCAGCATCTTGCTGAGTTCTTCGGAAGCATCGATGGTAATGGTACCAACCAGTACCGGCTGGCCCTTGTCATGGGCTTCCTTTACAGCCTCCACGATGGCGTGGAGCTTTTCGTTCTTGGTCTTATAAACCGCATCCTGATGGTCGATACGCACAACGGGACGGTTGGTGGGGATCACCACTACGTCCATGCCGTAGATCTCGCGGAACTCCCGCTCTTCGGTCTGTGCCGTACCGGTCATGCCGGCTTTCTTGTCAAACTTGTTAAAGAAGTTCTGGAAGGTAATGGTGGCCAGTGTCTTGCTCTCCCGCTTTACCTTTACATGCTCCTTTGCTTCGATGGCCTGATGCAGACCGTCGGAGTAACGTCTGCCGGGAAGTACACGTCCCGTAAACTCATCGACGATCATGACCTGATCATCCTTTACGATGTAATCCTTGTCACGGAACATCAGGTTATTGGCACGCAGGGCCAGGTTGATGTTGTGCTGGATCTCCAGGTTCTCGGGATCTGCCAGGTTTTCGATCTGGAAGAACTTCTCCACCTTGGCAACACCCTGCTCGGTCAGGTTTACGATCTTATCCTTCTCATTGACGATAAAATCGCCGGTTTCCTCCTGGGTGATGCCCATGATGGCATCCATCTTGGAAAACTCTTCCTGATCCTCGCCTCTGGTCATCTGGCGGGCCAGGATATCGCAAAGCTCATAAAGCTTGGTGGACTTGTTGCTCTGTCCGGAAATGATCAGCGGGGTACGGGCTTCATCGATCAAAATGGAGTCCACCTCATCGATGATGGCGTAGTGCAGACCACGCAGTACCAGCTGTTCCTTATAGATCACCATGTTATCACGCAGGTAGTCAAATCCCAGCTCGTTATTGGTAACATAGGTAATATCACAGTTATAGGCTTCCCGGCGCTCGTCGTTGTTCATGCTGTTTAAGATACAGCCAACGGTCAGACCCAGGAATTCATGTACCTGACCCATCAGCTCCTTATCACGCTTTGCCAGGTAATCGTTGACAGTTACAACGTGGACACCCTTCCCTTCCAGGGCATTTAAGTAGGAAGGCAGCGTCGCTACCAGGGTCTTACCTTCACCGGTCTTCATCTCGGCGATACGTCCCTGATGCAGGATCACACCACCGATGAGCTGTACGCGGAAGGGCTCCATGCCCAGAACACGCTTTGCGGCTTCCCGAACGGTAGCATAGGCTTCCGGAAGGATATCATCCAGCGTTTCCCCGTTTGCCAGACGCTTCTTAAATTCCGGTGTCTTCGCCTTCAGTTCCTCATCCGAGAGCTGTCCGTAGCTTTCTCTGTAAGACTCGATCTTGTCAATGATCCCCTCAATGCGCTTCAGTTCCCGCTCACTGTGGGTACCGAAAATTTTGTCTACGATTTTACTCATACTATCTCCAATCCCGTAAAAAACGGCTAAAGCATATTTTATCAGATTTATACGCCTCTTTCAAGGTAGCCGCTTATTGCTTTTTGGCGCCTTATGGAGTATGATTTTATTTATGGTGTGTTATTTTTTTATCATACTGTAGCAAATTATATTCAGCACACATTCTGTGCAGAAAAGAAGGGACTATGAGCAAATCATTTGACGATCTACTGAAGAAAATTAATGAGTTTCCCACCAAAACCGTGGCAGTTGCCGTGGCGCAGGACGATCAGGTTCTGGAAGCCGTAGAAGGTGCCAGAAAGAACAACATCGCAAAGGCCATCCTGGTAGGTGACGAAGCAAAGATCAAAGAAATCGCAGATTCCCTGAAGATCGACCTTTCCAACTACAGAGTCATCAACGTGGAGGATCCTCAGGAAGCCGCTCTGACAGCCGTAAAGCTGGTGCATGACGGGGAAGCCGATATGTACATGAAGGGTCTCATCGATTCCAAGACCTTCTTAAAGAGCATTTTAAACAAGGAAGTTGGTCTTCGTACCGGCAATCCTTTATCCCACGTATGTGTATTTGAGATCGAAGGCTTTGACCGCCTTCTGTTCTTAACCGATGTAGCATTCATGCCCTACCCCACTCTGGAAGACAAGAAGTGGATCATCAACTACTCCGTAGATGTAGCCAGAGCCTGTGGCATCGATTGCCCTAAGGTAGCTCCTCTGGCCGCTGTGGAAGTGGTAAACGAAAAGATGCCGGTTACCGTAGAGGCTGCCGAGCTGACCCGTATGAACGAAGAAGGCGAGATCAAGAACTGCATCGTGGACGGACCTCTGTCCATGGACCTGGCCATCGATCCCACCGCAGCCGTTCACAAAAACGCAACAGACCGCAAGATCGTAGGCGATGCGGATATCCTGTTATTCCCTGATATCCACGCCGGCAACCTGGTATACAAGATCATCGTTCGTACCACCAAGTTCAAGAACGCATGCATCCTCACCGGTACCAAGGCTCCCGCCATCCTGACCAGCCGCTCCGATTCCTATGAGACCAAGATGAATTCCATCGCACTGGCAGCCATCGTTGCGGAAGCACAGAAGAAGAATCAGTAAGAATAAATCATACAACCATATCACAAGGAAAGGGGATCATCATGTCCGTAAAAAGCCTGATCATCAATCCCGGATCCACCTCCACCAAGCTGGGTGTATTCGAGGACGAAACCTTATTATTTGAGGAGACCCTGCGTCACTCCACCGATGAGATCGCTCAGTTCGATTCCATCGTGGCACAGAAGGATTTCCGCAAGAACATCATCTTAAACTTCTTAAAGGAAAAGAACTTTGATATCAAATCTCTGAACGTTGTGGTAGGCCGCGGCGGTATGTTAAAGCCCATCCCCAGCGGAACCTATCCCGTCAGCGACGAGCTGCTCCACGATCTGGAGATCGGCTATTCCGGCCAGCATGCCTCCAACTTAGGCGGTATCTTAGCCCGTGAGATCGGGGATGAGATCGGTGTTCCCAGCTATATTGTGGATCCTACGGTAGTCGACGAATTATGTGACCTGGCCCGTTTCTCCGGTCATCCCGAACTGCCTCGTATTTCCGTATTCCATGCCTTAAATCAGAAGGCTGTTGCAAAGCGTTATGCAAAGGAAGCCGGCAAGCCTTATGAAAGCCTGAACCTGATCGTGGTTCACATGGGCGGCGGTGTTTCCGTCGGTGCACATACCGGCGGCAAGGTTGTGGACGTATTTAACGCTCTGGATGGCGACGGTGCCTTCTCTCCCGAGCGCTCCGGCGCTCTGCCTTCCGGCGCTCTGGCAAAGCTTTGCTTCTCCGGCAAGTACACCGAGAAGGAAGTGCTTAAGATGATCACCGGAAACGGTGGCTTCAATGCTTATCTGCATTGCAATGACATGCGGGAGATCAACAAGATGATCGAAGGCGGCGACAAGTACGCAGAAAGCGTAAGAGAAGCCTTCATTTATCAGATTGCAAAGAACATCGGCTCCATGGCCGCTGTTTTAAAGGGCAAGGTAGACCAGATCATCCTCACCGGCGGTATTGCCTACAATGCTTATGTCGATGACAAGATCAAGGAATACTGCGGATTCATCGCTCCCTTCACCGTATATGCCGGCGAAGACGAACTGCTGGCATTGACCCAGGGCGCTCTGCGCGTGATAAACGGCGAAGAAGAAGCCAAAGACTATTCGAAGCAGTAAATGTTTTTCCGAAACAAGATTTTTGCAAAGCATACTTGTTTTGCATGACAAAAGGAACGAGGCCGGATGACCTCGTTCCTTTTTCTTTGTCTTTGTGAATGTGTTTCGATGGATCAGGTGCGGAAGTAGCTGATGGTATCGTTCAGTTCCTTCGCGATCTCTTCCAGTTCCTGGGCGGACTCTGTGATCACGGAGAAGGTTGCGTTCAGTTCCTCCATGGAAGCATTGGTTTCCTGGGTAGAAGCTGCGTTTTCTTCGGATACAGCGGACAGATCGGAGATGATGCCCATCAGGCTGTCCTTGGCCTTCGTCAGGCTGGTGACACGGCCGGCAATATTCCCGGAGGTGTCCCGTACGTTCCGTACGTTTTCGGACATCTGCTCCATATCGGATCTTGTGGAATCCAACTGGGTAGCCTGCTGCGAGAAGCTCTCGTTTAACTTTTCCAGAACGGCTACGGACGATGCGGAATCCTCCAGCAGCTGCTCGGTGATATTCTTGATCTCATCTGCACTGGTGCGGGACTGATCGGCCAGCATACGGATCTCATCCGCAACCACTGCAAAGCCTCGTCCGGCTTCACCGGCTCTGGCTGCTTCAATGGAAGCATTTAAGGAAAGCAGATTGGTCTGACTGGCAATATCTGTGATCGCCTGGGTAAACTCGGAGATCTTCTTTGCGGAATCGTTGGTGGAATTAATGGTATCGCCGATATCCTGTACGGAACGGGTAACCTCTTCGCTCTGGCGGATCAGCTGCTTTAATGCGCTCATGGCCGTATCGCAGGACTTGCTCATATCGGCTGCGTAGCTATCCATCTCATCTACGTTTCCGGCGATCTCTTCAATGTTGTTACCGATCATGCCGGTGTTACTTGCGGATTCTTCCACGCTTTCAGCCTGGCTGACAGCGCCTTTGGAGATCTCGCCTACCGCATCGGTCACCTGACCGGAAGCAGCAGATGCCTGGGAAGCGGAATCAGCCAGATCCGTACCGGCTTTTGCCAGTTCCGCGGCCATCCGTTTACTCTTCTCGATCACCTCACGGAGCTTTCCGGTAAGCATCTTGGCACTCTTTTCAATCTTGCCCACCTCATCCTTGGACAGTTCTTCATCGGCCGGGAAGGTCAGGTTCAGTTCACCGCCTGCCAGTTCATCCAGCTTCTCGGTAACGCTGTGGATACCGCCGGTGATCTGACGCATTACGATGAGTCCCAGGATGATCAGCGCTACGATGAGCACTCCAAAAGCGATCATGGATACCAGGATCTTATGCTGGATCTGCATGGAAACAACGTCCTGTTCCTGTTCTGCCCAGGCTGTGGTCAGATCCTGCATTTCATTGATCAGGGAACGGGATTCGGAAAAGTGATTATTAAACTCACTCCAGTTACCCGTATTGTTTGCGACATCAAAAATAGTTCCCCAGGTTGCCAGCTTTTCGGTAAACATAGCAGCGGCCTGTTCAAAGGTATAGCCGCTTTCTGTCTTCATGGTCCGGTAAAGCAGTTCATTGCCCGATGCGATCTGAATGACCTCCTGGATCTCATCTGCTACCTGCTGGGAATTGCTGACATAATCATCCAGCTTCTCTGCAGACTTCTCTGCTACGATCGCTGCCGGCATGGAGCTGTAGCCGTTTACGATATCGTAGTACTGGGTTGCTCCCAGGATTGCCTGATAGTAATCCCGATCTGCATTGATCAGCGTACTGTTCACCTGATACAGGGTATCGTAGTACACATGGGTCATTTCTTCGGATGTGTTCTGGATCTGTACGGCGGAAAAGATCACTGCCACGATAACGGCAACCATGAGCGGAACCGTCATAACCTGCAGTTTTGCCTTGATACTGAGATTTTTTAAAGCCTTCATTATTAAATTACTCCCTTCTGGATGCGACTGTCATCTCTCCTACTTTGCCCCAAAGGAAAGATGACGACTTTGGTTGTGTGTCTGAATTATATAGTAAAGTAGTTGATTATGCAATAGTTTTCAGACGATTTTGCAATTATTTCATACATAGGGAGTAATTGTCAAAAATCCGTTCTATCCTTCCATCTCCCGGATCTTTCGGCAGATTCCTTCTGCCAGTGCCTTGTGTCCCTCCTCCATCAGGTGCAGACTGTCTACGCTTCCTGCCTTGCAGAGGGTCGCAGCATCCAGGAAATCACAGCCAAACTGCTTTGCCACCAGTTCATACCAGTAGGCCAGCTGTCCGGATTTTTCAACGGAAGCTTCACCCTCAAAAAAGGGTGCAAAGGGTGACGTTGTAAGCCCCTCCCCTAAATGAGGCGGTGCGATCACCAGGATCCGGGGATCCAAATTGCACTGGTATTGTAAAAAGCTTTTGGTCTTCATCAGCATATTCTGCAGGCTTCCTGCAATATCCCCTGCGGGCAGATGAAACTTGGCTTTCAGGTCATTGGACCCTAGCATGATGATCAAAAGGTCAAAGGGTTTCTGGCTTTCCACCATGGGAAGGATATAATCCATGCCGCATTTACAGCCCCACTCCCAGGGGTCGGCATTGGCGATGGTCCTGCCGTTTTGTCCTTCCTCAAGGATCTGATAGTCTTCTCCCAGAAGGCTCTGCAGCACCATGGGCCATCTGGTCTGTTCATCATAGCGGCTTCCGTTTACGGGATTATATCCCCAGGTATTGGAATCGCCAAAGCAAATGATCCGTTTTTTCATTCAATCATGCCTCCATTTTGCCAGAGATTCGGTAAAAGGCGCCCTGGCTACGCCAAACTCTGTCACAATGCCGGTGATCAGGCTGTGATCCGTAACATCGAAAGCAGGATTATAGACCTTCACCCCTTCCGGTGCCATCCGCTTTTCATACCACATTTCCGTCACTTCCGTATCCTTGCGTTGCTCAATGGGAATATCCGCGCCGCTTGCAATGTTGTAATCAATGGTGGATGTGGGGGCACAGACATAAAACGGTACATTATAGTGCTTTGCCACCAGAGCCACGATGCTGGTTCCGATCTTGTTGGCCGCATCTCCGTTGGCCGCCACCCGGTCGCATCCTACGAAGACGGCATTTACCCAGCCGTTTTTCATGACCATGGCAGACATATTGTCACAGATCAGCGTGGTATCCACCCCTGCCGATTGCAGTTCAAAGCTGGTCAGCCGCGCTCCCTGTAAAAGAGGCCTGGTCTCATCGCAGAACACCCGGAAGTTGTAGCCCCGCTCCTGACCCAGATAGATCGGTGCCGTGGCGGTTCCGTACTTGCTGGTAGCCAGCTGCCCCGCGTTGCAATGGGTCAGGATCCCGTCCCCCGGCTTTACCAGGGTCAGTCCGTTTTCGCCGATGGCCTTGCACACTGCTGTATCCTCTTCCTTGATGGCAACAGCTTCCTTCCCCAGTGCCTGCAGGATCTCTCCTACGGGCGCTTCTTTCATAGCGCATGCCACACGTTCCATGCGGTTTAAGGCCCAGGATAAATTAACCGCTGTGGGCCTGGAGGAATTCAGGTAATCCTTCTGCCGCGTAAGGGCCTGCAGGAAGGCCTCATACGTGCCTGTATGAACGTTTTTCAGGTCATATCGATAGGATGCTTGTTCCCGTGTCAAAAGTTCCTCCAGAGGCATCTGCGGCCACCCGGCTGCTTCCGGCTGATCCAACCCCTGCAGCAGACCGAAAGCGATCTGCTTGGCCGCCAGATACATGGCAAAACCCGCTGCCACACCGATGGCCGGCGCTCCCCGCACTTGCAGCAGATAAATGGCATTCCACATTTCCTCCATGCTTTTTAATTTGACGATCCGGATCGTTCCCGGTAACAGGGTCTGATCAATGATCACCATACTGCTGTCTTCGTCACACAGATCCACCGTTTCGATCTTTAAAATGTTGGTTTCCTTATTTTCTACGATTTCCATACAGGGTTCCTCGCGGCTTGTTACAGATATTTCTTAAGGAGACGCTGATGCACCTCCTCCAACAGGTCGATCTTGTTTTGGTATTCTAATAATCCTGCAGCCTCTTCAATGGGCACCAGTTTTATTTCCACAATCTCCTCCGGTACCAGGGTATGCGGCTCCAGATCCCCCATATTGGCCAGGAAGTATACTACCTTCTTCACCGTGCCCGGCTTTTTCCGAAGGGGATACTCTTCCGTCATCCGGAAATTACTTTCCAAAGACAGCTCCAACCCGGTCTCCTCCCGGATCTCCCGAAGAGCGGTCTGATGCTCCGTTTCCCCCTCTTCCATATGCCCCTTGGGGAAGGAATAGGTGCCCCGTTTTTCCCGGACCAGCAGGTAATAAAAGACACCGTTTCTTCTGGTATAAACTATGGCGCCGCAGGATTTCTCGATCTTCTTCGGCTTTGCGTTTCGGTACAGGTATAAAAAGATCACACCGATAAAGAAGAACAGAAAGCCAAAGGCCACCATGGCGATATAGACGATTTTTTCTCCCAGGCCGGGTTCGCCCAGCCTTCTTTCGAGGAGATAGACGATATCGCAGACCAGCACGATGGCCCCTCCTGTCAGGAGATAACCGATGGCCATCAGTTTATATAACTTTGTATTATCCCTGTTGCTGTTCATAAAATGCTGTATTCCTTTACAGTGTCTTCATTCTATATCCGTGCTATAGGTACAGCTCAGATAGTAATCGGCGCATATTCGGCCCTTGCTACCCGGCACAGATCATCCGGTGCCAGCTCGATCTGGCTCCCCCTTCTGCCGCCACTGACAATGATCGTCTGCTGTTCCCTGGCGGAAGCGTCTATACGGGTCACATATTGTTTCTTCATGCCGATGGCCGTACAGCCGCCCCGGATATAGCCGGTGACCGCATTAATATCCTTTACATGGATCATCTCCACCGACTTCTCCCCTACACTGCGGGCAGCGGCCTTCAGATCCAGTTCCTTTGCAATGGGGATCACAAAGACGAAATAATTCTTGCTGTTTCCCTGCGTCACCAGGGTCTTATATACCTTTTCGTAAGGCTGATGCAGCATATCCGCGATCTGAATGGCGTCGATAAACTCTTCACACGCATAGGTGTAATGGGTATAGGACACCTTCTCCTTGTCCAGGATCCGCATCACGTTGGTTTTCACATCTTTCTCTTTTGCCATGATTTAACTGCGCTTTCCTCCGATGATCGCCACAATGATCACCAGCACGATCACAATACCCGCTCCCAAAAAAGTGGTCATTCCCATAATCTGCTCCTTCCGTTGCCTAAATCACTTGGCTTCTATTATCTCGAATTCCATGTTATTCAGAGACTTTTCCTGAAGTTCCTGACAAACAGGGGATTCGTCTGAAGTTCCTCATTTGCGGAACACGATCCCTAACTATGACTCGCCTTCCACGCGGATCTTCTCCAGCGTATCCGCCAGGATCTCCTGCCGCAATCTGGTAAGCCAATCCGAAAAGGCCACCGTATTAAAGGCGTAGGTCTTGTTCAGCTCATACTCATGTTCTTCCCAGGTATCAATAGGCGACTCGTTATGCTGGATCACCGCTTCCAGTTTATCCA